>QIGT01000445.1 GCA_003230835.1 Gammaproteobacteria bacterium | reverse complement strand
GGTTCCCACTTCGTCGTGGCGGCGATAGCCTTTACCAATATTGCCTGTATCTTCGTAGAGTATTCGACCCAGCCCTAATTTTTGTAAAGTCTGCTTAATACTTTTCGCTTTGGCAACAATGCCTTCGTGATTACGCTTAAGCGGCAGTACGGCAACCTTGATCGGTGCCAAGTGTGGCTTAAATCCCATTACCGTGCGTTGCGATCCATTTTCTAGGGTTTCCACTCGATAGGCCTCGTTCATGATGGCCAACACGCCCCGATCTACGCCAGCAGAGGGTTCAATAACAAAGGGCACTTGCCACTCTTTAGTGTGTAGATCTTGCACGACTAATTTGGCGTTTGAGTCGGTATTTTTGTCTACTTTAGATTGGATATTGTATTCGGCTTGGTTCTTAGTATGTGCGCCAAGATCGAAATCGGTTCGATTGGCGATGCCCTCTAGTTCTTCTAATCCGTGCGGGAAGCGATACATCAGATCTACCGTGGCTTTACTGTAGTGGGCCAGTTCATCTGCAGGGACATGCAACAGTTCTAAGTTGTTTTCGTTAACACCTTGTTCACCCCACCATTTCAATCGTTGTTGCACCCAGTAGTCGTGCCACTGTTCGTCTTCTCCAGGCTTGACGAAAAATTCCAATTCCATTTGTTCGAACTCGCGTACGCGAAAAATGAAGTTGCGCGGAGTAATTTCGTTGCGAAATGCTTTGCCGATCTGCGCAATGCCGAAGGGTAGCTTGGGAGAAGTTGAATCTAAGACGTTCTTGAAGTTTGTAAATATCGCTTGGGCGGTTTCTGGACGCAGATAAGCGAAAGCCCCACCATCCTCAACCGGCCCAAGCTGGGTCTTGAACATGAGATTAAATGGGCGCGGTTCAGTGAGATCGGTAGATTTGCAGTTTGGGCACTGGTTTGACTCGAGGTGATCTGCCCGCCAGCGGCTCTTACATTCTCTGCAATCGACTAAAGGATCAGTAAATGTTGCTTCGTGTCCTGAATATCGAAGGGTGGTTGGGTTGGTGAGAATGGCAGCATCCAATCCTTCCACGTCATCTCGCTCGTACACCATGGCGCGCCACCAAGCTGCCTTGAGGTTATTTTTTAGCTCCACTCCTAAAGGACCGTAGTCGTATACACCTTGGAGACCACCGTATATATCGCTAGCTTGAAAGATGAAACCACGGCGTTTTGCCAAGGCAACAAGTTCTTCCATATTTTTTGCGGTCACTGGGTGAATACTCAGTCAAATTTGGCCGCGAACTATACCTGAATTTGGGATGCAGAGTGAGTTGTGGCAACAATACAAACCTTTACAAGTGCGCACATCATTCGCATACCAACCGCTTGATGATTTTGTTGAAATGGGCTTCGTAGAAATGGGCTGAAAACTGACATTTGGCCCCATCTTTATTTAGACCACTCAACATAGAGGGTAAAGTGAGAGGTACTGACAACGGCCAAAGTAAACGTTATTTCCGCAGTTCGGAAAGAGTGTTTCGTATGAATGAGTCCTGGTACTTTGCCGCACGTGAAGGCGACCAAGGTCCATTTTGGTCTGAAAGCGAAGCCCACGCTGAAAAGAAACGCTTTTGTTGTGACAAAACTGAACTAGCAGGTTTTCAAGAATCACGAGAGGAAGCCAGAGCAAAGGTTGCTGAACTCGAATTGGTTCCGTTAGACAGCCGCCCACGTCTGCGGCCACCCGCTGTGCCAACCGTGAATCGTCGAGTAATGATTTAGCTCTATCCCCCTTTCTATCCCTTTCAATTCTTGGTCCGTTCTGCTTTGCTTGCACCCTTTTTATGGGGTGAGTGTATGCAAGGTTTGTTCGATCTTACAGGTAAAGTTGCCTTAATCACTGGGTCCAGCAAGGGTATCGGTAAGGCCATTGCACAAGAGATGGCACGGCAAGGTGCGCAGGTGGTCATTTCAAGCCGAAAGGGTGATGTTTGCCAACAAGTGTCTGCTGCCATTAACACTCAGTGTGAGGGGCAAGCGGGAGGAGCAATCTCCATCCCAGCTCATGTCGGTCGCAAAACAGAGTTGCAAAATCTGGTCGATGAAACTCGCGCGCAGTTGGGCAAAATAGACATACTGGTTTGTAA
The DNA here is from genome assembly GCA_003230835.1 of Gammaproteobacteria bacterium. GTDB lineage: Bacteria > Pseudomonadota > Gammaproteobacteria > Pseudomonadales > Azotimanducaceae > UBA4421. Next base: position 7,271 of record QIGT01000445.1, on the reverse strand, counting down.
TGCTGCGGTGAATCCTCACTACGGTCCCATGTCTAGTTTGCCAGACGATGCCTTTGACAAAGTATTGAGTATTAATATTCAATCAAACCACTGGCTCGTGCAGATGGTTCTGCCTGAAATGATTGAGCGCAAAGACGGTGTGGTTATCGTGGTCTCTAGCGTGGGTGGTTTGCGTGGCAGTGATACACTCGGCGCCTACTGTATTTCCAAAGCTGCAGACCTCCAGTTGGTACGCAATTTGGCGGTTGAAAATGGCCCTCATAACATTCGTGTGAACGCAATTTCTCCCGGCTTGGTGCGTACGGACTTTGCGCGAGCATTGTGGGAGAATCCGGACGTTCTTTCTGAACGCACCTCGGGTGATCCATTGCGAAGGATAGGTGAGCCCCGGGAGATCGCTGGGTCTGCAGTGTATCTTGCATCAGCGGCAGGGTCGTTCACGACGGGTCAAAATATAGTGGTGGATGGTGGTGCGACGATTGCCTAACAAAGATAAAATTCAAACCAACAGGTGGGTAAGGTGAAATGAGTGAGCTAGGTCAAGGTCAAAGTCAAAGCAGTAAGAAATGGTGGGGTAATGCCTTGTTGATCGGCGCAATAGTAGCTGTGGTGGCGTTGCCCTTAGGAGCCCTAGGCACCAAGTTAGGCATTTGGAGCTTTATGGGTGGGTTCGCCTTACTGGCGGTTGGTGTGGTGCTGGCGACAATGGTATTTTTCCTCGGCATTATTGCTGTGGTGTATGCCAATTCGAAAAAGATGTTGGCCGAACGCAAGAGTGCGCTTATTGGTGTGGCGCTCAGCGCAATTGTGTTGGCGCTGATGGGTAATCAGTTCATGCTCGCGGTTTCAGTTCCGCCTATTCACAATATAAGTACTGACACCATCAACCCGCCTCAATTCGACAAAATAGTCGCGCTTCGAGAAGCGGAGGAGGCGAACTCACTGGCATACGATGCTGACAAGCTCGCACCCCTTCAGCAAGAGGCATACCCCTATGTGAAGCCGTTAATTTCATCGGTGAGCCAAACTCAGATGTTGGCGAATGTAGTTGCTGCTCTGCAAGACATGGGCTTAGAAATTGTTGATAGCAACCCAAGTGAGGGCCGTGTGGAGGCTACGGCCACCACATTCTGGTTTGGCTTTAAGGACGACCTGGTGGTACGCGTACGCGCTGAAAGTAGTGGTTCAGTAGTAGATGTTCGCAGTGTCTCAAGGGTTGGCGAATCTGATATGGGGAAAAATGCGCAACGTATTAGTGAGTTGCTGGCAGCCTTGGGCGACTAAAAGCGCAGCAGTTCGGTTTGCATCGTGACCAAGTCGACTACGCCGACGGCGTTGAGGTCTGGCATATGGCCAGCGCACTCCCCCGGGTTGAAGATACAGGTCTGATCTCCCCATTGCTCTAGTCGGTAACGATGAGTGTGCCCGTGCAAGGCGAGTTGATGGTGCGCTGCGAGGTGACCGTCGAATTCCAGGGGGTCATGTACAACAATCAGTTTTCGGTCGCACCATGTTGTTGTAAAAGGTGGATCGTAGAAATTGAATTTGTGTTTTGCTATGGCCGCTTCGAGGGCGTCGCGCTCTTGATCGTTGTTACCAAATACGCCAAACATTGGCGCGTCTAAGTGAGCAAAGACATCTAGGGTTTTGGCCTGAGTGATGTCACCGGTATGCACCACTCGATCAACTTCCACAGCATTGAAAATCTCAACAATTTTCGCTACGTTTTTTAAATTGTTATGGGTGTCGCTGACAACGCCGATACGCATAAAGTAAGGTCCCGCTCGGCATGTACGGTTTTTAGCTAAACTTTTTCGAGAATATGGAGGGCGCAAGCAGAACCCAAACCAATGACGTGAGTCATACCAATGCGCGCGCCTTCAACTTGGCGCCCACCAGCTTCGCCGCGCAAGTGGGTACTGATCTCGTAGATGTTTGCAATGCCGGTAGCACCTAGTGGGTGGCCTTTGGATAACAACCCACCAGACACATTGACCGGGATGCGACCGCCGAGGGCAACTTCACCGTCGTCTATGAGCCGGCCCGCTTCACCATCCCCACAAATGCCTAGGTTTTCGTAGTGCAGTATTTCCGCAGTGGCAAAACAATCGTGTAGTTCGATGAGATCGATATCGTCTGCCCCTAAGCCAGCCATTTCATATGCTTCTTTGGCGGCGCGACGAGTACATGAGTTAACATCGGGCATCACCAGATCGCGCTGTTGCCACGGATCAGAGGCCAGTACCGAAGCTCGGACTTTAATTGCGCGCCCCATGAGGCCCAGTTCTTTGGCTTTCTTTTCCGAGCAGATCACAGCCGCTGCAGAACCATCTACGTTCACAGAGCACATCAGCTTCGTATTTGGATAAGAAATCATTTCGGCGTTCATGACGGTATCCAAGGGCGTTTCGATTTGATACATGGCCTTAGGATTGAGGGTTGAGTGGTGATGGTTCTTGACCGACACTTTTGCAAATTGTTCGAAAGTAGTGCCGTACTTACGGGTATGTTCCATGCCCGCTTCGGCAAACACTGCTGGCATGGTACTGGAGCCTAGCAAGCCTTCCTTGGGTATGCCTTTGGTGGCTGCGCCGCCGCCCAACAAACCTTTGCCCATTTGCTCAACACCTACCGCCAGCACACAATCGTACAAACCCGCCTTCACCGATGCCCATGCCTCGCGAAAGGCAGTTGCGCCGGTCGCGCAGGCATTGGCAACGTTCACTACTGGAATACCGGTCTGACCGATTTCATGCAGAATGCGCTGACCGACCATGCCAGCGGCTTGGCCTAAATTGCCACTGTATAAGGCCTGCATGTCCTGAATGGTGAGACCACAATCGTCCAAAGCCAGTAACGCAGCCTCGGCGCCAATTTGCGGTACGGTTCGGTCTGGAAAGCGTCCGAATTTAATCATGTCAACGCCAACTACATATGCGTCAGTCATCGTTTTCTCCTAATTGTGCGTGGGCAATACCCACACTAAACTTTGGGTTGAAAAAAGTAGGCCAAATACGAATTGCCTTCGCTGTCTTTGCGACCGAGTGCGTCTGCGAAAATCACATCTACTGGCATGTCGAATTCGATGTTGGCTGGATCGGGCTCCACGTTGATGAGGTTACCTTTAATTGCGGTGCCGTCGTCCAAGTCAACTATGGCACTGATGTAGGGCACTTCGACCCCTGGAAATGAGCGATAAACGATTGAGTAGGAGTAAAGTTTGCCTGAGTTGGGCAAGGTAACAGTGGACATTTGATCGCGGGTACCACATTTAGAACAGACCGTGCGTTCACCCAAGAACGTCGCCTCACAACTTCCACACCGGTATCCTTCAAGATAAGGGTCTCCGCTGTCTGGAATTTTTATATACGGGACGGTTGGTAGTAGTGCCTGCTCGCTCATGCGCTCCCCTGGAGTTGAATCAATAGAACCTTGAAGATTAACTGACCAAGCATACTACGGCTTGGGGGTGCGCTTAAAGTCCATGTTTCAGATAGGCTAGGCGGCGATTGTTCATTGTTAATTTTATTAGGTTCAACGATATGAAATCATTGAAAGTTAAAGACTATATGTCTACTCGACTGATCACATTTCATGAGAACACCAATGTTGTGGAAGCTATGGGTGTCTTCCTGAAGCGTCAAATCTCTGGTGCGCCGGTGGTGGACGGCGATGGCGCCTTAGTGGGCATTTTATCGGAAGTCGATTTGTTGCGCGTCATCGTGCAAGACAGCTATTACGCTGAGTCGGTTGGCATCGTCGGCGACTTCATGCGCCGGGAGGTCGATACGGTTGATCCGCAAATGGACATTTATACGTTGGCTGAAAAGTTTCTTAAAGAACGCCGACGCCGCTACCCGGTGATATCAAACGGTAAGTTGGTAGGTCAAATAAGTCGCCGAGATGTGTTGCAGGCTGCGGAAGGGTTGTTGCAGGGGAAGGCTTGAGGGCTATGGACGACTATTTAGGTCAAATCTTTGAACGAATAATGTCGTTCACTTGCGCCGGGTTTGCTTTGCCTTGAGTTTGCTTCATCACTTGGCCGACAAAAAACCCNNNNCCCAGCACTTTGTCTTTGCCGTTACGTAGCTGTTCTAGCTGCTGTGGGTTATCGGCCAGTATTTTTTCGATAATACCCTCGAGCTCACCACTGTCATTTATTTGCCTTAGCCCTAGCGCCTGAATTTGCACATCGATTTCTATGCTGGGATCTGAGTCTTCTAACCTATCGCTTGGTTGGCCCTTTGCCCATAACGCCTCGAATAATGTCTTGGCGGTTTTGGAAGACAGCGTCTGGTCATCTAAACGTTGGATCAGTACCCCCAGTTGAACTGCGGACACTGGGGCTTGTTCGATCGGCACATCGTAGCGATTGAGATGAGCGGAAAGCTCGCCCATCACCCAGTTAGCTGTAGTTTTGGCATTGCCACAGAGCTGCATAGCCACTTCGAAATATTTGGCGACGTCGGGATCAGCACTCAGCCATGTGGCGTCATATCGCGATAGTTCGAGGTCTTTGTGGTACCGATTGCGTCTTGCCTCGGGAAGTTCTGGCATGGATTGTTTAATCTCGGCAAGTAAGCTTTCACTGACTTGTAGCGGTAGTAAATCTGGGTCAGGAAAGTATCGGTAGTCGTCGCTGAGCTCTTTACTACGCATACTACGAGTTTCATCTTTGATCTCATCGTAGAGCCGAGTTTCACGTTCGATAGTGCCGCCATTTTCCAGCACATCGATCTGGCGCTCTATTTCATATTCAATGGCGCGTTCAACAAAGCGGAACGAGTTGATGTTTTTTATTTCCGTGCGTTCCCCCAATTCTTCCTGACCGACAGGTCGCACGGATACATTGGCATCGCAACGCATGCTGCCTTGGGCGAGATTGCCGTCGCAAATTTTCAAGTAACGAACCAGTCCGTGCACTTGTCTGAAGTAGGTGGCTGCTTCGCTGGCGGTGCGAAAATCTGGTTCTGAAACGATTTCAAGCAATGGCGTACCGGTTCTGTTCAGGTCGATTGCGGTTTGGCCAGGAAATAAGTCATGCGTCGATTTGCCTGCATCCTCTTCCAGATGAGCCCGGGTGATGCGAATCTCTCGCGTACTGCCGTCCGCCATGTGGACTAAAATGTTACCGACGCCGACAATGGGTGTTTCGAATTGGCTGATCTGGTATCCCTTAGGTAAGTCAGGATAGAAGTAGTTCTTCCGATCAAAAATAGAATATAGGTTGATTTTGGCACCGATGGCTAAGCCAAATTTGATGGCCATAACCACGGCTTGTTGGTTGAGTACCGGTAATACCCCTGGCAACCCTAGATCCACTGCGCAGGCTTGGGAGTTTGGCGGCGCGCCGAAGGTGGTGCTGGCGCCAGAGAAAATCTTACTTTGAGTGGCCAACTGCACATGTAGTTCGAGCCCGATCACGCTCTGCCATTTCATCACGCAGTCCCCGCGTGGGTTTGCGGTGTGGCTAGATGCCAATCGGTTTCGGTTTGGTACTGTTTTGTTAAACCCAACAACAGGTCTTCACGAAATGCTGGGGCAATCAGTTGCGCGCCTACAGGCAAACCTTCGGCAAAACCACAAGGCATAGATAAAGCAGGCAGCCCGGCGAGGCTCACGGGCACCGTAAATTTATCTTGTTGGTACATGGCAACAGGATCTTTGTTGAGTGCGTTTAGACGAAATGCTGGTGCTGGTGTAGTGGGCGCTAGTATCACATCTGCTTGTGTAAATGCCGCCATAAAATCGTTGGCGATGAGGCGGCGAATCTTTTGTGCTTTTAGGTAGTAGGCGTCAAAGTAACCTACGGAAAGTGCGTAGGTTCCAGTAAGAATTCGTCGCTGCACCTCAGCCCCAAGGCCCTCACTGCGAGAGCGTTGATAGAGGTCATGAAGAGATTCCGGCTGCTCACATCGGTGTCCGAAACGCACGCCGTCATAGCGTGACAAGTTAGTGGACGCTTCTGCGCCGGCGATGACATAGTAAGCGGCGATGGCGACATCTGTGTGTGACAAGCTCACATCAACACATTTATGCCCGAGCTGTTCGAAGGTTTGTCGAACTTGGTCTATGTACTCCGCATCAACATCTATGAAGTATTCCGTGGGTAAACCGATGGTTAGTTTTTCGGTTAGGTTCGCGATACCTGCACTGGGTACATCCGTCAGCCATTGATCCTGACGTTGAACACTGGTGGAATCTTTCTCATCGTAGCCGGCCATATAGCTCAGTAGTAGAGCAGAATCTTCAGCATCTCTAGTGAGAGGGCCACCTTGATCGAGACTTGAAGCAAAGGCGATCATGCCGTAGCGAGAAACTCGCCCATAGGTTGGTTTTAAGCCGGTTATGCCGCAAAAGGCAGCGGGCTGACGAATAGACCCGCCAGTATCAGTGCCGGTTGCAGCCGGGGCGAGTCCGGCGGCGACCACTGCGGCCGAACCACCAGAGGAGCCACCGGGTACGTGTTCGATATGCCAAGGGTTGGTGACTGCACCAAAGAAACTATTCTCGTTGGAGGAGCCCATGGCAAACTCGTCCATGTTGGTCTTACCTAACGTCACTGCACCAGCTTGATCTAGCGCAGACACCACAGTGGCATCGTAGGGAGCAACAAAGTTATGCAACATTTTTGAGCCGCAGGTGGTCAGCATACCTTGGGTACAGAAGATGTCTTTGTGAGCGATAGGCACGCCGGTAAGAGGGGTTGCGCGACCACTCGCGCGATCTGTGTCTGCTTTGGCGGCTATGGCCAGGGTGCGTTCTTCATCCACAGTGATGAAGCCGTTGATCTGTTGATTGCTGGCGATGAGAGCAAGATAGTGCGTGGCCAATTCAACCGCAGAGAAATCACCATTTCCCAGACCTGTTGAAAGCTGGCGTAGGGTTGCGAACTTGTGCATTTAACTATTCACCAGAGTCAATCACCTGAGGCACCAGGTAGTAGCCCTGTTCGGTAGCCGGGGCATTGGCCTGAAATTGATCACGATCCACACTTTCGGTGACTTTATCTTCGCGCAGACGTTGGGTGGCATCCATGGGGTGGGCCATGGGGACGACGTTGTCAGTGTCTACACTGCGCATGGAATCGATCATGGCAATAATGTTTGCCAACTGGTCACGGGCAGATTGTTCCGCTTGATCATCAATGGATAAGCGCGCGAGTCGCGCTAAATGTTGAATATCGATATTTTTAGTCATGCAAACCCTTCTTTGCAACCTAGTTAAAATGGGTGAATAAATAACAGCGACGAAGATTATGCCATGCTTGA
>QIGT01000447.1 GCA_003230835.1 Gammaproteobacteria bacterium | reverse complement strand
CATCACCCATAGCAATCTTTCATTTGCTAACTTGTCGAATTGCTATCTGAATAATTGCGTGCTGACAGACAATCGCATGCTCGAATGCAGCATGGACTATTGCGACTTCACCAACGCAGATTTGCGCAACAATGAGTTGCACAACTTAAGCGCTACAGGCATTACTTTGGCAGGCGCAGACCTGCGAGGTAGTTCTTTCAACAACATTAATCCCCAGGACATCGACTTAACTGGGGTACGCCTCTACTATCATCAACTGCCAGCTCTGGTCGATCCACTAGGTATCATTGTCGAGCCAGACCCTGCCTAGTGCCTGGCGTTAGAGCCTGGCGCAATTATCGATTTCGTTATTTGATTTCCAATAACTCAACTTCAAACTCCAAAGTCGCATGAGGAGGAATAGCACCCCTGGAGCCACTGGCACCATAGGCCAGTTCCGGCGGAATAACCAAACGCCATTTCGAACCCGTAGCCATCAGTTGCAACGCCTCGGTCCACCCTTTAATGACACCGTTGACGGCAAAGCTTGCAGGTTCACCACGATCTACTGAGCTGTCGAATACCGTGCCATCGATGAGCATGCCATGATAGTGCGTCACCACCGTATCGGTGGCGGCGGGCTTCGCCCCATTACCTGCATGCATGACCTGATATAGCAATCCAGAAGGCAATGTCACAACCCCCTCTTTGGCTGCAAAAGCAGTTCGATAAGCTTCGCCTGCGGCGCGTACGCCTTCACTGGCTTGGGCTTGCTTAGCTTCCACAGCCTTCCCCAGCGCCATCATTAAGACTTCCCCTTGGCTTTGATCGACCACACTATCATCTCCAGCGACCTGATCTTGTACGCCTTGAGCGTAGGCATTGAGGTCAATTGCTCCGAACGTCCTATCTTCCATGCTTTGTGCTTGATTGAAGCCAATGAGGTAACTGGCTTTGGTCAAATCGTTTTGATCCACTCCGTTTTGATCCATGACATCAACTTTCTTGCCTATTTCTGAATTCTCATCATTGGTCGCACTGGTTGCAACATCACAGCCTGACAACATCAAAATGATGCCAAATGCAGCGGTAACACGGACTTTAACGATTTTCATTGTGGGTAGTTTTCCTAAATCTGTTGTTTCACTTGACTTGCTACCGGGTTACATTCTCCACACAGGACACAGTAACTTTTTTGCTAGTCTGCAGGGGTGCAATTGGGGGACCTCAGTAGAGTCATTGCTGAAGTTACCTTTTTGGGGAACCTATCGTAGCTCCTACCAGTCACACATAGTGCCGACAGGGAGAGTTATCGCTTTCGCCGAGCCGCGGGTCGATATCTTAACAGACCATCGGCCCTCCAGCGGATATTCCGACGGGCAGAAGCAAAGGTGCAGACTATTGACGAGAGAAGTGGTACAAGAATGATGAAAATGCAGTTACGTCGCAACCTGAAGGCATTAGGATTTGGCATCGCAGCCGGTGTCGCCTTCACTGCCTGGGCTCAATCTGAACCCGAAGAAAAATCGTTAGAAACAGCTGACACGGCACTCGAAGTTGTTACCGCACCCAAACTCGCTCCGTTAGATGTTCATCCAAACACTAGCCTCACTGTTGTCGAACAACTTCGACATACCCACTATGTGCGCAAGCCACTAGACGACGGCATCTCCAGCAATATTTTCGATAACTATTTAGATAACCTTGACGGTGGACGCGCCTACTTTCTAGCAGCGGATATAGAGGAGTTTGAAAAGTATCGCTACACCTTAGACGATTCTCTCAAGCGCGGAAAACTCGAAGCCGCCTTCGAAATTTTTAATCTCTTCCAACAACGCGCAGTCAACCGATTGCAGTATCTACTGAGTGAAATCGATAACGGTTTGAGCAACATTGATTTTAATGTGGAAGAAGAAATAGAGATCGACCGAGAGTCTTCACCGTGGCCTGCAAGTCTAGCAGCCCGAGATAATATCTGGCGTAAGCGCCTAAAAGCTGCTGTACTCAGCATGAAACTGAACGATAAAGACTTGGAAGAAATTTCGACCCTGCTCACCAAGCGCTACAAAAATCGTCTCAAGCAAACTCTGCAAACAAAAAGCGAAGACGCGTTCCAGTTATACATGAATGCATTTGCCAGCACTTATGATCCTCACACCCAGTATTTTTCGCCGCGAACTTCGCAAAATTTCAACATCACTATGTCCTTGTCGCTAGAAGGTATTGGCGCTGTACTGAAGGCAGAGGATGACTACACAGAAGTAGTACGCCTGGTGCCGGCGGGTCCTGCAGAAAAGTCAGGCGGCATTAATGTGGCAGACAAAATCATCTCAGTTGGTCAGGGTCAAGACGGCCCCCTAATAGATATTGTTGGCTGGCGTTTAGACGATGTGGTAGAAATGATTCGTGGGCCCAAGGGTTCCCAAGTCCGTTTGGAGGTAGTGCCTTCAGACAGTGGGGATGGCGTAAGCAAGATAGTGTCGATCACGCGCAACACCGTTCAGCTTGAAGAACAAGCTGCACAAGCTAAATTGCTTACACTGAATCAAGCAGGGCGGGAATATCGCATCGGCATTATCGATGTGCCCACGTTCTACATCGACTTTCGAGCCAGTCAACAAGGAGATCCTAACTTTCGCAGCACCACACGAGATGTGGCCAAACTCATTGATCAGCTCAAAGCACAAGACATCGATGGTCTCATCATCGACTTACGCAACAATGGCGGCGGCTCGCTGCAAGAAGCAGATACGCTCACCGGGTTATTCATCGAAACCGGACCTACAGTGCAAGTGAAGTCGGCACGACGAAAGGCGAATATTTACGCCGATACAGACGCCAGCACTGCATGGGATGGCCCCATGGCGGTGATGGTAAATCGCTTGTCTGCTTCCGCATCTGAAATTTTTGCTGGTGCCATTCAAGACTATGGTCGAGGTCTTATTCTGGGCAGTCAGACTTTTGGCAAAGGCACAGTGCAAACGTTGATTCCCTTGAGTCGAGGACAGCTGAAAATAACCGCAGCAAAGTTCTATCGAGTGTCTGGACAAAGCACCCAACACCAGGGTGTTCTACCTGACATCGAATTTCCTGAACTGTTTGATCCAAAGCTAATTGGTGAAAGCTCGTTAGACGACGCCCTACCCTGGGACATGATCAAGCCAGCAGTGTATAGCCAGGCTCACGAAATTGAATCTCTAGTGGACGAACTAAGACGCCGTCATACATCCAGAGTTGCGAGCAATGTAGAGTTCAATTACTTGAACGCACTGATTGCAAAGAGCAGACAATTATCTCATCGAACACACCTGTCTCTAAATGAAAGCGCACGCCGCGACCAAAAAGCCCAGGACGATGAGTGGCGTCTTTCTCTAGAAAATACCTTACGCAATGCTAAGGGTAAGCCGCTGGCGAAAACCCTGGACGAACTAGAAGAACTAGAAAAGGCAGAGGAAAAAGCCCTGGACGATCAGGACATTGCCGAAAATAGTGATAACAATAGTGATAGTGAAGAAAGCACGCCTGCAGATGCTGAAGTTGCAACTATCGTCATAGCAACCCAGAAAGATGATGCCATGCGCGAAGAAGCCGGCAGAGTGTTACTCGACCTTATCGACCTGTCTAGGCAAATTGCAGGCTTAGAAAATGTACCCACCGCTCCGATAGGGACCACAGCGCAAATCCCCGCAACACCAACCAGCAGCAGTACAGACGGCAGCTAGCTAGGCTTAAAAGGTCGAGCTAGCTTTCATCGAAGGCAAATTCTAAACGACGCTGTTTTATCGTGCGCAACAATGCTGTTTCGAAATCATCCACACTCATTGTGTGCTGATCCTTGAAACCATAGCGACGCAAGGTCACGGTACCTTCCTGGGCTTCACGCTCACCAACAATGACTAAGTTAGGAATTTTACGCGTCGTACCTAAACGTATCTTCTTCGGCAGCGTATCATTAGAAGGTGCCAACTCGGCGCGAACCATTTGCCCTCTGAGTCGATCAACTATACCCCCAGCGTATTCATCGAATTGTTCTGAGACCGTCAGCACTTGTACTTGTAAGGGTGACAACCAAGTGGGAAACGCCCCGCCATAATGTTCAATCAGAAGCGCAACAAAACGTTCATGAGTGCTGAATGGTGCCCGATGAATGCAATAGGGGACATGATCTTCCCCGTCAGCGCCCACATATTTTAATCCCATACGCTCTGGTACGGAAAAATCGAGCTGTACTGTAGAAACGCTCTCTTCGCGCCCGGTCACCGTCACAAACTGAAAGTCTAACTTAGGACCATAAAATGCCGCCTCGCCCTTGCCCTCTTTGTAGTCAACACCCAGCTCTTCGAGAACTTCAACTAACAGTGCCTCCGACTCTTCCCACGCTTGTGGGTTATCCACGTATTTGTCTTTACCTTTTGGATCTTGCGGATCCCAGCGCGAAAGCCGGATCTGAAAATCATCCAACCCAAGGATGGCATTGGCTCTTCTAGACATAGCCACTACCGCCTTAAACTCTGCCTTTATTTGTTCTTTCGTGCAGTAAATATGAGCATCATTCATCGCCATTCCGCGAACGCGAACCAGGCCACTAACAGCCCCAGAATCTTCAAATCGATACACTTGTCCGTACTCGGCCAAACGCAGCGGCAGATCGCGGTAGCTTCGCGGTTCGGCTGCAAATATCTTATGATGATGCGGGCAATTCATCGGTCGCAATCGATACGACTCTTTCACCTGGCGTTGTTCTGAATTCTCCTCATCTCCAACCGCAGACTCCAATACTTGCATGGCGGGATACATTCCTTCCTCGTAATACGGCAGATGTCCCGTAGTGTGATAAAGGCTTTCTTTGGCAAGATGCGGGGTGACTACGCGTTGGAAGCCTGCTTCGAATTCAAGCTCCTTAGCAAGATTTTCAAGTTCATCTCGAATCACTGTTCCATTCGGTAACCACAATGGCAAACCACGACCAATGTCGTTGTCGATGGTGAAAATACCCAGTTCCTTACCCAGTTTTTTATGGTCCCGGGCTTGTGCCTGCTCATAAGCTTGCACGTGAATATCAAGTGTCTCTTTGTCGAGAAACGCCCATGCATAAATTCGTGTCATCATGACGTTGTCGGAATTTCCACGCCAATAGGCCCCGGCAACACTTCTCAACTTAAACGCATCCCGCGGTAACTCTTTAGTTGTGTGCACATGGGGACCTTCACACATGTCCACGAACGGTCCGTTTCGATAGAAAGACAACCCCTCAAGGCCATTCTTCTCAATCAGTTCCGCGCCATATTCTTTCTTGTAGGGCTCGCCCATTTCTTCAATTCGAGCCAATGCATCCTGCGCATTGAGCTCCTCGCGATCAAACCTTTGGCCTTTTTTCATGATCTTTTTCATGCGCCGTGTGAGCTCTGGAAAATCTTCTTCGGTAAGAGGTTGCGGCAGAATGAAGTCGTAATAGAAACCATCACTGATGGGTGGACCAAAACCTAACGTCGCATCCGGACGCAATTGCAATACCGCTTGGGCTAAAACATGAGCCATACTGTGTCGCACCTTGAACAATTCTTCGCCGCGCTCATCGCCCTGATCTAAACTAGCCATCGAACTTCCTCATCCTCGAACAACATTTAGGTGTTGTCATCTTGTGCCAATAAAAAACCCCGGTGGCGCTGCCTCCCGGGGTCTTCGGTAGAAGCGGCGCCCTAGGAGCCTGCGCGGTAGAAATATCCGTAACGAGAGAGCGCCACAGCGAGGGCAGTTTTTCGATCTTTTGAGGCGCATAGCGGGACTACGCAACGAAAAAGATCAAGAAAATGGTCCGCTGTGGTGCTTTCGTAGTAGGAATAATTTCTACCGCGCAGACTCCTAACGTCGCCGCGTTAACTAATACCTGCTCACGCGACTACTCTGCAACCCCAGTTCGGGTTGCGGTGTGGGTGGTCGCTATGCACGTATTCTGATTCATCGCCGCAATCATAGTTGGGACCTCAAATAATGCAAGCTGTTGTCCGGGTTCAGCACAGGTTCAACAAATCAAGCAGCCTTGAGTTGTTGAACATATTTGTCCAACGCTACTGCTTTTTTCATGTTCATCCGAGTTTCCACTCACTCGGGTTCACCCAACTCGAGTCATCAACTGCCCAGCGCTCCCAATCCCATTCTGTTGGAACAGGGACCTTTACGG
>QIGT01000251.1 GCA_003230835.1 Gammaproteobacteria bacterium | reverse complement strand
CGATATACTCGATATCACCTGCGGCGCGCGCCTGGTGCTGGCAAGCGCGAGAAGCTCTGAGAAAACGATAATTAATCAGAGGTTCCCTAGGTTGATTTGCTTGAGTTAGCCGTATTCATAAAGCGGGGGCAGGGTACCCCTGGGTCCAGCTTTGTCCTGTATTGCTTCTTCTAGCGCGTCAACTGCCTGGCGTAACTGAAATCGAGTATCTTTCCCTAAAGGGCTTTGGTCATCTGAAAATTTGCAGGCGTTGAGTGCTGACACTGATTGCGCCGCCAGCGCAGAGTGTTTGCTAAACTCATGCAATGCCACATGCCGGGATAGTTTCAATCTGCGAGCAAGGTATTCACATAATGCGCCTTCGATGGTCTCGACGTTCCCGTTCTTTAGTTTGTTATATAGGTTTCTTTTTAGTCGGGTAGTGCTGGGCGAGATTGTCGGTATTTTAACCAGATGTTGTTTGAGTTGCGCGATGAGGACAAATACAGCCAATGTTGCTAGCCCAAGGCCAATCCATAGTGGGTGAGCAAGCAGCCATGTTTTGGCTTGCGCGAACATGTCAGAAACTAACGATGCTGATTGATCAGGCTGTTCTTGTTCGGGGCTGGGAACTGGCTGGGTGCTAATTGGCTCGTCTAAAGGGGCTACCCCTGTGCCACTGATGTTCAATTCGATCGCTGCAACTTGCGCCAGTTGTTGTTGGTCGGTATCTATGTCCCACCACACCACTTGTTGGCCCGGAATAAACCGGCTGCCAGGTTGCATCGGCACAATGGAGGTGGTTTGTAATCTTGAACCGGCAACACTGTGTCGGCTGGTGTCGTCATTGATGACTGGGTTTTGCGGGTATGTACGAAAGTTGGTGTCGTTTAGGTTGAGTGGTTCAGGTGCTGAAATAGACCCAATGTTGCCTTCAATATGGACGAGTAATTCGTGGCTGAGGGTGTCTCCGACATGCACATTTTTGTTGGGGGTGAGTACTTGATGGAGGGTCACATTATGGGCTGGTAGCCATACTTCATTTGCGGGGTAACTCTTAGGTACCGGCATGACAGTGATCTGTACTGCTTGTGTACTCACACGAACCCCTTTACGCGACACGCGCCTGCCTTGTTGAAGGCGCACACTGGCTGTGACACTGACCTGGGGTATGGTCAAAGTGCCACTGCGCTCTGGAAATATAGCGTAACGTTGTTCCACAACACCGTAGAGCTTGCCGTTGCGTTGCGTGGTACTAGAAACTGTTTCGCCTAGGGTAAGTACTACCGCGTCCTTTATCTGCGGTTCAGCCGGCAAGTCGGTGTAAAGTTGTACGCCGTTGGAATACAGTAGTCTGCGAGTCACTACCAACTCACTTTGTACGTATATCTTAGCAGCAGAAACTTGTTGTTCGAAAAACACCAGCTCATTGATGGTTTGGCGGATGCTATTAGACAATGGTCGGACCCTGAGGCTTAGAGTTGGCGTTGTGTCCGGACCCACAGTGATTTGGGGAATGGTGAGCGTGCCCGTACGTTTAGGTTGCAGGGTGATTTGATAGTCTACCCAGCTTTGTTGGCGGCCGTTGACGGATCTGTATTGGCTACTTGTATTGTTACTCATGACATGGAAATCTGTTTCGAGTGCGCTTAAATCAAGCTTCTGGGTTTCGCGAGATCCCGTTGATCGGATGATCAGCCGTACAGTTTCTAACTCGTCTATGTCCTGGGCGGAGAGTTGAGCGGAAACCGTCGCGTTGACTGTTGTAGGAAGCCAAGAGATCACTATTGTGACTGTGAATATCGCTAAGCAGAGTATGTAATGACGATAGTGATGGTGGGTAAGTCGAGCTACCACAACTTCTTCCCTTGACGATTATCGTACTCACCACGGCGCAGTCGTTGCTTGGTTTCGTGGGAAAATTTACGGCGAATTAAACCGCCCGGGTCATCAGGTACCCGGCGCAACCATTGTTCAAGCGCATCTTGTTTTTCGTCTCGAGTCTCGTCGTCTTGTTCAGTCTGTGCTGTTTGCTGATCACCTTGCTGCTCATTCTGCTGCTCTTGCTCGGAGGGCTGCTCTTTTTGTTCTTCGGGATTGTTACCTTGTTCTTCCTGTTCGGATTGATCTTGGGAGTCTTGTTGGTTGTTCTGTTGTGATTCGCTGTCTTCGTTGTTGGCTTGGCTTTGTTGTTCTTGGTTCTGTTGTTGTTGTTGGTTCTGTTGTTCCTCGAGCAGTCGTTCTACGAGTTCTTTGTTGAACAGCGCGTCTTCGTGGCCAGGATCGATGCCAAGGACTTGATCGTATAGGTCGAGGGCTACTTGATACTCTGACAGTCTGGCCCGGCTATTGGCCTGATTGTAGCGTCCGCTTACGGAGTCGTCTTGATCAAAACCTTTTGATGCGGCGGCGTAATCTCCGCTTCGGTATTGAGCAATGGCCTGCCACTTCGGGTCGCCAAATAGCGAAACAGCTTTTTCAGGATGTCCATGACGTAGGGCTTTGTGTGCACGTTGATTGTCTCGTAACCACAACGCCGCCCAAGTGTCAGCTAACACACCGGCTTGCGCGGGTGGGGCAGGTAGAAGGGTAGAGAACACGATGAGCATGCAGACCAACACACCTTTACGAAAGAGTAACAGCATGAGCGGCAGTAGCATTAAGGTAACCCAATGACCTTGGTCAAACCAAGTGTCGAATTCTCGCTCTACCTCAATGGTATCGTCTTCACCTGGAAGTGGCTGGGTGAGGGCAAAATTAATATCGGCGTCTCCAAATTGCGCCACGGCGTAACGGCCGTGGGTAAGTGCTGCAATCTCTGCAAGACGCGGCTGGTCCAATAGAGCGATGATTTGATTGCCTTCTTGGGTTTGTAAGTAGCGACCAGGCTGACGTAGCAAATCCAGGGGTATCGCCCCACCAGCTTCTGTACCAAGCCCTAAAATGGAAATAGGAAAGGCACGGTCGGCGTGTCTGGACACCGAACTAATGTCGTCTATACCATCGGTGATGAGAATGATGCGACCTTGTTGTACAGAGCTATTTTCGAATAATTCTGCAGCTAAGCTCAGCGCATGATTGGGGTTGCTACCGTATACCGGCATCATTTCGGGGCTCAAAGAAGCGAGTAGGTTGGTGATGGTCGCTGTGTCATCTGTCAACGGTACCACCACATGAGCATCTCCAGCATAGGCGACCAAGGCGGTTTGGCCTTCCTGGCGAAGACGTAAGATGTCGGTCACTTCCTGGCGGGCACGTTCGATGCGCGAGGGTTTAGTGTCTTGTGCGAGCATGGAAAGAGATAAATCCAATAGTATGATTAGCGCATCATTTTTTTGTTCAACACTTTGCGGTAGCTTTTCCCATGTGGGTCCGGCAAGCCCGATACAGGTTACGGTGGTAGCCACTAATAACAAGGTGCCTAACAAGCGACCTGAGCGAATGTGACTTGCGTCAATGAGTACTGATAGTAATTGGCTGTCGATAGCAGACTCCCACCCAGAGCCACGCTGAGTTTTTTTAATCCAAAGCCAGACCCAATACAACAGCGGCAAAATGCAAAGGAGCCACCAAGGCCGTAGAAAGTGGAAGTCTTCAATGTTCATAGCGTGCTCGGATATCGAAGCCCAATAAAATGCTGAAGAGGATCAGCGCAGCGGCTAGTGGCCAGTAATACAAAGCCTGCACTGGCCGGAAGGTTTCTGGGTCTTGATCTATGGGTTCTAGCTCATCAATAACGGCGTATATTTGTGCCAGGGTGTTGGTGTCTCTAGCGCGAAAGTAACGTCCGCCTGTGACTTGCGCGACACGGGTGAGTGTTTCTTCATCTAAGTCTGCTGATGGATTAGTAATTCTGCTGAGGGAACCGAACAGGCTTGGCATGCGCATCTCATCTGCGCCGACACCGATAGTGTATATCTTGATCTTGTCGTACGCCGCCAGTTCTGCCGCTTTTTCGGGTTCGACTTCGCCGACGTTGTTGGCGCCGTCTGTGAGCAAGATAACTATCTTTTCTTCGTGCGGGCGCAGCCTCAGACGCTTCACCGCTAAGCCGATCGCATCGCCAATGGCAGTTTTGCCTCCAGCTATACCCACCGGAGCTTCTATCAATAATCGGTTCACACTGGTGAGATCAAATGTTAACGGCGCTTGTAGATAGGCGTTAGTGCCAAACAAAATCAATCCAATGCGATCACCTACGCGTGCTTCTACGAAAGAGCTGACCACGGACTTTACCACAGTAAGGCGGTCGATGAGGCGTCCCTGAATCTCCATATCCTCTGTCGCCATGCTGCCAGAGATATCGACAGCCAGCATCAAATCGCGCCCACTTGTAGGTAGCGTTATGGGGTCGCCAGTCCATTGTGGGCGGGCGGCTGCGATCAGGAGCAAGCTCCAAACAACCCATATCAGTCCGAGACGCCAAAAATGCCCACGATGTTCCACCTTTGACGAACTAGACGCATCACTAAAAGTTTGTAGCGACGGAACGCTTAATGCGGCTTGTCCACGTTCACGTGTGGACCAAGCCCAACGCAAAAGCAGGGGTAGCGGGGCTGCTAACATGATCCATGGCCACAGCCATTCAATCACGACCCTGTCTCCGGCGTTTGAGTTCGCGAGGTTTTTGTTGCAGACGCTTGGGTTTGCGCTAGGGTGTGTTCTACTGCTTGCAAAATCAAAGAGTGGAGATATTTAACGTCCACGTCGAGGTTTTTGCTAAAGCGGGTGTCGCCTAATGCCTGCCCTGGTCCCTTCGAAAATTCTGTGGTCATGGCTAATGTATCTAATTCTTGTAGCCAGGCTGCTCCGGTCAGTTGCGCATATTTGCTTTGACCGTAGGCGCGTACCAGTAGCCGTTTGATCAGTTCATTAGCTTGATGAGTATAGTCGTGGGCGTTGATACGCGCAGTATTGAACTCATGCAGCAACGTATCCATACGTTTACGCATTTCTCGAATGGGTGCTCGGTATCGCCATGCCCGCAGCGCTCGTAATATGCCCCAGGCTACTAACCAGATCAGTAAGCCGGCGAGCAACCACCAACCGATAGCTGGCGGCCACCAGCTTGGGTCGGCAGGTAAGTGAACGTCCTTTAGTTGTTGTAACGGATCTGTTTGCATTTAAGTCCACGCCAAAGAGTCAAGGGTATCGTCGCTGGTACTGATGCTTAGGTAGCGCATTGCGTCGTGGGCACATAGTTCTTGTATGGCTTGGCAGTGTTGACGAAAGCGAGTTTGGTAGCGTTGGCGCAGTACTTTATCGCCGGTGAAGAACTGCAGTCGGTGGGTGCCATCGGTAACCACATAGTCATTTGCAGGAGGGAGGTGTTCTTCTATCGGGTCGTGAATATGAATGACCACTACTTGGTTGCGGCGCGCCAACTGGTGCAGGTGCTGTGTCCATTTTTCCAAGCTACCAGAAAAATCGCTGATGATAATGAGCCGGTAGTTGCTGTTGGTCAACCGTCTTACTTGCAGCATGCCTTGATTCAGGCTCTCGCTGTGTTGCGCATCTTTGTGGTGTAAGGCTGGGTGGTGCACCGCTGGGCGGTGCAAGGCTAGGTTGTACTTTGCGATGTCGTTTAGAAACCGTGCTACAGATTTGCTGGTACGAAATGGTCGATGTAAGCGTTGGTCTTGGTTGCCTATGACCACGCCGCCGACACGGTCTCCGGCGGCCAGAGTCTGCCAGGCACATCGCGCTGCGACTTCTGCTGCCGCAACACTCTTGAGGCGCAATTTAGAGCCAAAAAACATGCTTTGAGATTGATCAACCACAACTAAGGTCGGGCGTTCGCGTTCTTCGCGAAATACCTTGGTGTGGGGTTTGTTTTTACGCGCCGTGACTCTCCAGTCGATACTGCGTATATCATCTCCTGGTTGGTAGGCTCGAACTTCTGCAAAGTCGACGCCTCGACCTTTTATATTTGACAGTTTATTACCAGCACGATGACCAACTACATTAGCTTTCAATAATGTTGCAGGCGAGCGCAAATGACGGAGGGCCAACAGTTGATCGATATCAACATAGGCTCCGGGAATAACCCCATGGTTGCCAAAGCGGACACGTCTCATAACGGTCCTTAAGGAACAGGTACTTGTTCGATGAGATGGTCTATCACTTGGTCGGTTGTAATACCTTGGGCGTCTGCTTCGAAGGTGAGAATGAGTCTGTGACGCAGAACGTC
>QIGT01000250.1 GCA_003230835.1 Gammaproteobacteria bacterium | reverse complement strand
GTCTCGTCCTGGGATACCGAGGTCATCTGTAAGATCACCTGCCATCAAGGCGATTTCGAATTCGACTGGTGTCATGGTGGGGTGTACTGCCTTCATCAGGGCAATGACACCGGAGACATGAGGTGCCGCCATAGATGTGCCAGATTGGGCTGCGTAGGTGAAGGTAGTATTCCCCGCGCCGTCATCTCCTACTGTAGAAATGACGCTGTCGGCAATGCCATCCCCGTTTAGATCTGAAGTGTTGGATCCACCTGGGGCGGCTATGTCTACGTAGGTGCCGAAGTTGGAATAGTTGGCTCGATCATTTGAAATGGTTGTTGCGCTGACGCCAATAACACCCTCATAGGCAGCAGGGTAGTTTGGTAAGGAGTTTGCCGAATTACCTGCGCTCGCTACCACTATGACACCTGCCTGGCGAACTTCGTCAAAGGTTTGTTGGGCACTCTGAGAGGCCAGTGTAGTACCTAAGCTAAGATTGATGATGTCGGCTTTTTGAATGGGCAGCGTGTTTGAGTCGTTAGTCAATCCGGCGGCATAGCGTACAGCTTGGATCATATCGTAAGCGGTACCGCCGTCTCGACCCAATACTCGCAGTGGCATGATTCGAGTGTTCCAAGCAACGCCAGCGACCCCTTGTGAGTTGTCGCTGGTTGCGCCGACAGTGCCAGCGACATGGGTGCCATGAAAGCTCGATGATCCGCCGAATGCAAGATCGCCTGGATCGTCTGGGTTTGCGTCTATGCCATCTGAGTCAAGTGCTCTGTTTGCATCGGCAATGAAGTCATAGCCATCAACTAATTGACTGCTGAGATCGGGGTGGTTAAGCAGTACGCCGGTGTCGACGACCGCGACGATGACGTTTTGGTCTCCCGTGGTTGTATCCCAAGCCAACGGTAGGTTGATGGCTTGGTAGTGCCATTGTGCATTGTAAAAAGTGTCGTTGGGTACCCTATGCCGCTGCAGTAACACGTTGGGCTCGGCAAATTCGATGTTCGGGTTGTTAAGTAGAGACTTTAATGCCACCAGTGTTTGCAGGCGCACTCGTTGTTCGGTTGTGACATAGCCACCGACGGGAAGGTGAAGAGCGCTGGGATCGGCCATGACCCGGTAAAGGGCTGCGAGGGCTTGATGCTTAAAGAGAACATTTTCTGTTGCATTATCGGCATGGTGTATGCCCGGAATGCGAAAGGTGCTTTGACTCGTCGATGCGGCACTAGGTATGGTTTTTACAATGAGTTCGCCAGCGATGAATGGGTCGCTGAGCCTTTGCGCCGGTCGTTGTGTGGCGTTACTGGTCAGATCTTGTCCGATGTACAACACGTAATTGCTTGCCCCTGAGAATGGGAATATCTCAATGAAATAGGTGCCCGCTTGATTTACTTGAATGGATTCAGTTTGGGTGACACCGCTGGAGCTATCGACAATATTGCGGTTTATGTCCCACAGCCGCAGGTCGAGGTCTGCATTGGCCTCGGCTATGTTAAGTGAAATAACTTCCTCGCCAGTTAAGCTGACTTGGTAAAAATCTCTGAGGTCGCCTTGTGCAAAGAAGTTTCCTGTGGGTTGGCCGGTGCCTGCTCGATTAGCAAAACCTCCTAGCGTGACTGGGCTTGGAATGGCCTGTGCTTCGTCGAAGTTGTTGTTTGGTTGAGGAATGGTGAGGCGATCGTTGACGTCCGCGTCGACTGCGGTAGAACTCAGTATCCTAATCACACCTGAAATAGAGACATTATTTGTTGGCGAAGTTGTTGCTGTGATGGTTCGGCTGCTAGCAGTGGTCGCGCCATCGTTGTCCACCACGCTTAGGGTCACTACGAAAGATCCTGCATCGGGATAGGTATGAACAGCAGTTTGTCCAATGCTGGTTGCGCCGGTGAAATCCCAACTGTAGGACACTATTTGGCCATCTGGGTCGTTGGAAGCGGCTGCGTCGACCACTACGGTCAATGGCGCAACACCGCTACTGAGGTCTACCGTAAAGCTCGCTGTAGGCGCTTGATTGGTGACTGTGGGCGTGACACCCGAACGATTACTGCCGCCACCACCGCCACAAGCAAACAAGGTGGATGCGACGCATATCCATGACATACACCTCAAGCTCATTAAGGTAAAACACTGCGGATAAGACATAACGTAAGGTACAACCGAGAAGTGGCCATAATAGCCGGGTCAGCCACGGAAAACACCGCAAGCGACACTTTATTGGACTCTAACAGCGGGAATTTTGCAGGAATTTTGCAATGTTCATGGGGCTGGGTGGTTGATTGAGTGTGAGGCGAAATAAAAAAGGCGTGTCAGAAGGTCGAAACCTTCTGAATGCAACTTCTCTTCTGGGGGAAGGACACTTGAAAGGGAGGACTGCACGAAGTTGCTAGCACGCCTTGTAAACTCAATCTGTGCATGATTGTACAGTACAAAGAGTGACTGTCAACCCTAAAAGTAATATTTGTTTAGGTTATGTATAGGTTGGTGGAGGCCAAGTCTTAAGTCTGGGAATCGCTGTCTTCAACCAACGATTCCAGTGCAACCTCAAGTTGTGCGCGGGCTTGAGAAGCATCAGCCTGTAGACGGTGATAGATTTTAGGTCGATCCACCGTGTGGCTACAATCCTGAGCATATTGGGCGAACGCGTTGAGTTGGTGGATGGCTTCTATCAGATATTGCGGGCATTGGGTTGGATCGTCGGCAGCGGCGGCAATGGCGATCAGCTCTTCATCGCTAAAGCGTCGCGCCACAGTCATGCTGGGGCGGTTGGTCAGGCCGATCGTTGTTGCGGTGACGTGTTCGAGTTCACTCCAACTGACCGGCCACTTCAAGGTCGGGATACCCTCGGTTTGGGCTTGCGAGATGACCTTTGAAGTAGCAAATTGATAGACTGCGATGACTTGGGCTTGTGGGAATGTTTCTCTCGTAAATTCAATAGGTTGTAGAGAGAGAACTGGCAATTGAAGGATCACTACCTGAGGATTGTCCGTGGCAGTTTGTTCAAGTTCAAAAGCCTCGAAATTAGCCCAGCGCGAAACCACATCCATACGTAAGCGCACACTACCTTGCTGTGCTTGTCGCTCCAGCATAAGCAGGTTTGGCCCCACCAGACCGACCGTCGGCGTGTGTGCAGCAACCACAACGGCCGCTTCTTGGTCTTCCTCTATTCGTGCTTGTAATTGGGCAAAGGACAAACCGGCTAAACTAGAGATAGGTTGGCCCTGATCGATGAGATGTTTGATCAGTTTTAGGCGGTCGAGCTGGGGTTTGCTGTAGAAACGAGTTTTACCCGCTTTGTGAGCTGGGCTCATGTCGTAACGTCTTTCCCAGGCGCGCAAACGCTCGACGGAAATGCCTGTTAATGAGGCGACGGTACCTATGCGGTATAGGTTTTGTTGTTTGTTTGGGTCCACGGCAGGGCATCCACGTACAAAATCTACACAGATTGTAGCGATTTAGGACAGCTTGTCCAGGTTGTAAGAAGAAAACTTAGCCCGGGAGGGCATGATCTAGGGTGAGATAGGGGGCGTGCCACGATATAGGGAGGAAGGGGAGAACACCGTGCCACGCCCGTGCTTTCGTGTATAAAAACAACACGGAAGACGGGTGCATTTTAGTAACACGAGGGTCGATTGCAAGCGCGATATCGTAAAGATTTGTTACGAAGAGTAACATATGTATTCTCCACCGCAGTGTTGAGTAGCTCAGTGATCAGCAGGGCTACTTGAAGCATGGTTTGGCCAATCACAAAAGCCAGTATCCCCCGGCTTAGGCATGATGGTGTCCGTCATCTTCGTCTGGGCAACTGCCATGTTCAATTTGGATGGTTGAATGGTCAATCCCAAACTTGTTAGTTAGCACGCTCTTTATTTGCGAAATAATGTCCTGTACGTGGGCTTTTTCTTCAACTTGAGCATGCAATGTGAGCAGTGGTTTCTGATCTGTCAGTGCCCATGCATGCACATGATGTATACCAACCACTCCGGGAACGGTGTGTGACAAGACTTGTTTTATTTCGGCTAGATCGACCCCATCGGGTACGCCTTCGAGCAGAATATGCGCAGATTCTTTGATCACCCTATAGGCGCCTCGGCTAAGAATCACGGCTATGAGAAGTGCCAGAATTGGATCTGCGTACAGCCATCCAAAGAGGTATACGGCTGCAGCAGCGAGCATTGCGGCGACAGAACCCAATAGGTCTCCCAACACATGCAGTGCCGCAGAACGAACATTGGTGCTATTGGACGCATCATGCAGCCACTTAAAGGCGATGATGTTAACGATAAATCCAATCGTGGCGACGATAAAGGCGAGTTCAGAAGACATCTGCTCTGGCGAAGCTAGGCGAGTCACGGCTTCAATAGCGATCCAGATCACCAGCGCGACAAGGGTGAGACCGTTGGTAAAGGCGGCGAGTATTTGAAAGCGATGATAACCGTAGCTAAGCTTGTGATCGAAGCCGCGTGCCGAAATGCGCGCCGCCCACCAAGACAGGCCAAGTGCTGTGGCATCGAGAAACATGTGCCCGGCGTCTGCAATCAATACCAGGGCATTAGTGGCGATGCCTGCCACCAACTCCACTACCATGAATCCAGCAATCAGGAAAAAGGCACGCCCGAGTAGTTTGCTGTCGGTATGTGCATGGTGATTGTGGGAGCTGCTCATAGGTACTTAGTCATAGGTACTGGGATTGGTTGGTCAAATCCGAATGCGTAGGTTAATGATAGCGGCATCGTACTTATAGTCACTCTTGCGCTGCCCTTCGTAGTTGATGCTAACACTCACGTTCTTGGTATGCAGTGCGCTGATGCCAAAAGAGTAGCGCCAGCGATTTTGTTCGACGTTGTATCCGGTGGTTTGAAAACGCAATGAAGTTGGTGCGTCACTGAACCTCGAAAAAGTGGTGGTCACATCCGCACGGAAATCACGTTCAATTGCGACACCAATATGTGGTGCGACAAGCCATTTTCCTGCGGTCCAGGACCATGATATATTTGCACCGAGGGTGCCGGTCAGTTGCGCCTCGTCATCAGTTTCTACTATCAATGCCAAGCTACCAGTGCCTCTTTCAATGTAGTCGTCGATTGCAAGATGAGAATAGGTTGCCAGTAAATAAGGGCTGACTGTGACGTTGTCTGAGTGGGTGAGAAACAAGCTATAGCCTAAGCTGAAGGTGTTTTGAGTGGATTCAAAATCTGAGTTGAGTCGGAATCGTCTCGAATCTGTATCGGTATCGGTATCCACAATAATGATGCGTTCACGATCAATCTCTCCTTTGCTGTGCTTGAATGAGCCGTTAAATGAATGGATACCTTGCTCGTAGAACACCGCGATTGCAATTTCGTTAGAGTCTTGTTGATCGGCACCAAAAATGTCCGAGCTGACTTCACCATTGTTCCTGCCAGCCGAGATACCCAACGCTAGATTTTCAGAGAAATTATAGTCGACGCCGATTGCGAACCCGCGGCTTTCGGAGTCAAAGCCATCGAAACCATCGGCGTCATCTTGCGTGCCTTGATCAACCCAGGTTTGTAGCCAAAAGTCAGCGCTGGGTTGATAGCGATCTGATGAGTCTAACCAGACTAAGTTGCTCGAAAAGGGCTGCAGATATGCACTGTACTCCCCAGTAGGCCCACGAGACATGTGCTTGGCACGCCGAGAATTGAAAGCAGGGGTACTACGCTCGCGCAAGGCATGCAGACGAGTTACTTCAGGTAGCAAACTACCCAGGCTGCGCCTGACCTGTTGCGCATTGGATGCATTGTCGAGGATGTTTAATACCTCGCTTCTGCTGTCAACGCTGGGATTGCTTTGTTGCAATTGCCGCAGTGCGCGCACTATGCGCGATAGGTTTGCGCTAGGATCGCTTCCCGCTGCAATGCTAGATTCAATATCGGCACTGACTGGAAAGGTTCCTGCACAACAAGCTAGACCGATGGTTATGGCGTGAAAGAATGGTCGCATTTTGAACCCGAAACGGCAGTAAAAAGCTATCCTTTCAAACCTTCCTGTTACAAAGCAAGCTGAATTATCGCTGTCACAAATATTTTAGGGAACCTCTGAATAATTATCGTTTGCGTTGGACTTCTTGGCAATGGGGGTGGCCATTACCGGCGAAGCCCGCCTTGACACAAGCCCCGCAGGTCACGCTGAGTTTACGATAATTATTCAGAGGTTCCCTAGCTTGATTAGAGGGGTTGTTTGGGGTCGAGCCCGAGTTTCACCTTGCCTACCACCTCGAATGTGGGCTGGCCCACCATGATGTGTTGGGTTGGGATGTGCACATCGCGAAAGCATTGCTGAAGTTTGCTTTTGGTATATATAGAGGTGCCGCCCCCTGCATGGTAGAGGGCATCGACAATCGCCACCGCTGACCAAGCATTATTGCTGGCGGCCAGGCGCAGGTTGGCCTTCATATCTTGGCTTAGCCGGCCATCACTGCTGGCAGCTTGCCAAGCATGATCAATATAAGTTCGGGTCAATGCTCTGGCTGCATCAAGCTTTGCCACTGCAATGGCCAAGTCTCGTTGAACCAGGGGGCGATTTGCCAATGCCCGGCTTGACCCGGTGGGTGTTTTGCCACCAGCGAGATCGATAAATTCATCTATTGCTCGTTGCGCAATGCCGATTGATACGGCCGAAACACCGAGGGCGAGTAAGCCAAATGTTGGGAACCGATACAGCGGTGTATCGATCTTTGCGCGCTTGCCTAATATTACCCACCGCCCCTGCGGGACAGCCAGTTCGGTTACCTCAATATCATGACTACCTGTTCCACGCAGCCCCGAAGTTTCCCAAGTGTCGTGAATGGTCACTTCCTCAGCCTTGAAGAAAACCAGCAGGGGTTCTGGCAAGCCGTGTTTGTTGACGCGCGGTTTGCCGTTTTCAAGCACCATACAACCTGCGCAAATCCAATCTGCAACTTGGCTTCCGCTACCGAATGGCCAGCGCCCACTTACCTTGAGCCCGCTGCTGGTTGTTTGAGCTTTACCGATGGGGGCGGTCACGCCAACGGTGATCACGTTGGGATTGCTGGTGTAAATGGTGTTCGCCCATTCTTCGGGTAGCGATGCGCTGAGCATGCCAGTAGTGGATGCAATCATTCCGCACCAGCCAACTGCACCGTCTGCTCGCGCAAGTTGTTCCAAGGTGTCAAAGAACACCTGGGGGTGACACTGTTGTCCACCATATTGTTCGGGCACCAGCATTCGAAATAATCCATCTTGTGCCATGCGAGCAACTAGATCTTCAGGCATCTGCCGGGCTATTTCGATTTCCTGGCTACGTCGATTGATTTCGTCGTAGTACCCGGTAGCGACTTCGACTGGGTTCAACAGTTGTTCTCCGGCAGATGTGCTGTACAGACAAGAATATCAAAGATTACAAGCGTCCTGACTAAGAAAACTAGGACAATTGTCGAGCCGGGCGAAATTACCCAAAACTCCTTGTAGATAAAGTTGACTACCCGTTTTGTTAAAAGACACTGTTGCGGTCGGCTCGTGGGCTCGCCGGAAAGTAGTTTGAGTGACGGCAAATAGTTCTACTGTTCGCTTACTTGTTTTAGCCAGAAGAGTTTGCTGATTGTCTGCGATGCTAATTTCTAAAACAGGTAACGTGCCAGCCAACCATGCCTCAATGCTGAATCGTGTCGATGTCGGATAGTATTTGCCTACAAATGCACCTAGTTTTGCAGCGTCCATAACTGCGGGTTTGGGTGGGGATGGTTTCGTCATGTCCGCAGTGAGATAGTTTTCCAACTCAACTTCAATTTGCCGCAGAGCCCTTGGATTGTCAGTGTTGATCGAGGCGATGTATCCTCGGCGAGGGTGGGTCAGTATGGCAAGGCGTGAACGGTAGCCGTCCGCGTCGCCACCGTGGTTGTGCCAGAGATGACCAGAACGAATTCTGCCGTAGAAATGTGCTGCATACTCGAACATAAACCCCTGCCTACTGGCCAAACTGCTGCGCGGTACTAATAGATGTTGAATTTGCCAAGCGCTGAGTTGCCCTCTGCCCAATATGCCGTGCATAAGCTTGGTTACATCCGCGATGGATGCGTTGAGTGCCCCATAGGCTGGAAACGTCATATGCCAATAGGGCAACGGGGTTTTGCCATCTGCCTCGAAACCGCCTGGTAGTTTGTTGTTTGCTGTGAAACTGGCATCGGTAAAGCCAAGGGGTGTGAGCACTAGGTCAAATGCTGCTTGTTCAAATTGCTTGCCAGTTATCGTTTCAATCAGCAATTGCGATAGTCCGGGTACCATATTGGAATAGCTATGTTGCAACCCGGGTGGCCAGAGTGTTCTTCGATGTGCCGGATTGAGTGCGAGTGCTTGCACCAGACTAATGGGTTTGTTGTGATCGAATTCCTCTCTAGAGATATCAGTGAATCCAGCCGTGAGCTCGATTAGGTGTATGACGCGAACGGGGTGTGTGCTTCTCCACTTGTTCTGCCATTGATTTTGGTCGACGTAATCTGCCAAGGGTGCGTGTAGATCAATCAGTTTCTGCTCAGCCAGTTTAAGAATGCACAACCCTGTGATGATCTTTGTTATCGATCCCCAGCGCAGTGGGGTATTTGGGTCAAGACCGAGGGTTATAAATTGGCTTGAATGCGGCTTGCTAGTCAAGCTTACAGCCAGCGTAGGAATATTGTGGCGTGTTCGCAGCATGTTGAGTTTTGCTTCGAGTGCCTGTAATGATGTGGGATCTTGTCGTTCGAGATCTTCTGCGAGACTTTGTTGGTTCCATCCCACACTACACACCAAGCTGAGACAACACAGAATGTGCGGCAGTGTTTTGGTCATCATGATTTCGTTGGCTGCTGCGATTGCAAGATCAAGCTAACGCACGCAAATGAGCCATAGTGCTACTTTTCAGAGACTCAAGGTCGTAGCCGCCTTCAAGGGTAGAAACTACTCTCCCTGAACAATAAGTTTCAGCGGCATCAACAATAAGCTCAGTTATCCATGTAAAGTCGTCCTCCAACAGGTTGATGTCAGCGAGGGGATCGAGCTGGTGGGCGTCAAATCCGGCCGAGACCAGTAGCAGATCTGGTTGGTGTGAGGCCAACGCAGGTAACCAGTGTTGCTCGATGATTTTGCGGAACTGCGGTCCAGTGGTGCCAGCGTCTAAAGGCGAATAAACGATATTGGGCCGTTTGATGTCATGTTTTCGGTTTGGGTAGTGTGGGTGTTGGAAGCTTGAGCAGACAAGTACCTCAGGACAATCTGCAAAGATGTCTACGGTGCCATTACCGTGATGGACATCGAAGTCCAAGATCGCCACACGCTCGACATGTTCGTTTTGTAGGGCGTGATGAGCGCCAATAGCAATGCTGTTGAATAAGCAAAACCCCATGGCATTGTTACGTTCGGCATGGTGTCCGGGAGGACGCACGGCGCAGAAAACTCGGTTGGATGTATTTGACATCACATCGCGAACTCCGGCACAAACAGCGCCTGCCGCATGCAGTGCGGCGGACATGCTGTGAGGCCCCATCCAGGTATCAGCATCTACCGCAACGACATCTTGCTCGGGCAACATAGATTCAAGAAAGCTAAGGTGCGACGAAGCGTGGGCGGCTAATACGTCTCTTGCTTCTACCGATGGAGCGCTCAGTAAATGCTCTGCAAGTTCGCTAGATTTTATCTGCGTAATTAAGCTGGTCAGCCGCTCGGTATTTTCAGGGTGCCCGGGTGCGACTTCATGTTGTAAGCAGTCTTCGTGAGTATATATTCGCAAGCCATTGCTCCACCAGATTGTTGTCATTTTGCGAGCAATGGGTGCCATTGAGCAAGCTTCTTTTGAGTTTCGACATTCGAATATGCCGGTATAGCTTATTAGTGTCTGTCCCAAAAGTGCCGTCCAGGCACTTATTAGGCGGTGTTTTATCGTCTTGCCAAAAAGATCATGGTTAAAAAGTTTGTTCTAGAAACACGCTCTTGTGGTCTTGCGCCAATTGAAATTGGGCACCCAGTGGTGCCAGGTAAGGGCTAGATTTCGCAGCCACACCATTGATTTTCAGCACGCTGATGCGTGAGCGCCCTAACTGCAGTAAATGGCATAGTACTGCGTTGACGAGGTCTAACTGAGGGTGTTCCCAAGGCAAATAGTAACTCAGCTCCTTGCCATAGTTTACCACCACCAAGGCCAGTTGAGATTGGTGAAAGACCAAGTAGTTACCGCGCCGACGTTGCGGTAGCTCGTTCCAATCAAGGCTGAGAGCGCAGGGGGATACAGGGTCGTTAGCCGCGATCCAAAATGTTTGCGGACCAGGTAGGTTGGTTTGTAATTCGCTCAAAGCTCTAGGGGTAATGAATTGTGGGGTTGCCATGTCGAGGAAGAAGTGTCCAGTGATCACTTCGCCACCCAATTCCATGATACGTAAGGCTCGAAAAGCATGCTGCCAACGCCATTTGCTGCCGTATGCTGGCATGTTCTCTCGATTGATGATGTCTCTGTTAACAAAACCGTAGCGATCTAGAAGCAGAC
>QIGT01000143.1 GCA_003230835.1 Gammaproteobacteria bacterium | reverse complement strand
ATAAAAAATTCGAAAAGATCCCTGACTACTTTACCGAAGATTTCGTCGCTGATTATTCACCACGTATAATTCGGAACGGCCGCGACCAGATAGAACAAATGGTTCTATCCGCACACGATACCTTTGAAGGCTTTCGTGAGACTGTGCATCATGTAGTAGCGGACGAAACCCAAGTCGTACTGCATTTTACGATTACTGGACGACAGATTAAGGATTGGGGGCCAGTTACCGCAACCAACAAACTTGTTAAGTACGATGAAATTGTGATCATGCAGATTCGAGATGGCAAGGTGTGTCGACAGATTGGCGTGGCAGATACGCTGCTTGCATTACAACAACTAGGTCGAATTCCGGACCCTGGTGGGTTCGTCGAAAATTCGTTCCAGAAGATGGATTGAGCCAGTGAAAAGGTCGCTCAGCTTTAGCATTAACCTCTAATCCATTTTACCGTCACAAAACGTCAGTCGCCGTCAAACGTGATTTAGCACGTTGTTAGGAGGCTAAAGTGTCATCATCTCAATGTCTGTGTGGATTGTTTATAACCACTATCCAGGGTTCTTTCGGGGATGTTCGCTACTGCCACTGCAGTAAATGTCGAAGGAAAACAGGGACAGCATTCACGGCGAATGCCAAAGTAGACATCTCTCAATGGACAATTGAAGGTCCTGAAGAACATATCACCGAGTTTGAACACGCTCCTGGGCTGTACAACGCATTTTGTTCTAGATGTGGCTCGCCACTCTATGCCAGATCCGATGCTGACCCCAGTGACATACGAATCAGAATCGGCGGATTTGAAGGAGATCTTGACGTATCAATAACAGGACACGTTTGGGTATCTTTTAAAGCCATTTGGTATTCTATTGAAGATTCAATTCCTCAATATCGCCAGCGGTTTGATGATAGTGAATAGGAACTTTAAGACTGTAGTTGAAATGATAGTACGCATGCTTTCGTTTGGGTGCAAAATAGTAGGGAGCCAATAAGAAATTCAGCATGACCTACGAAGAATTCAATGAATTATGCCGTACCCTTCCCGCTACCACATACGTTACCCAGTGGGGGAGCTCTGATGTATGGAAGGTGGGTGGGAAAGTTTTTGCCATTGGAGGCTGGGAGAAGGATGATAGCCCCGCGTTCACATTTAAAACGTCCGAACTCAATTTCCTTGTTTTAAGCGACCAGCCCGGATATCGGCCCGCACCTTACTTCGCGTCACGTGGAATGAGTTGGATACAACAGTATGATTTTTCTGCCCCGGAAGACAATGAACTCACATATTATCTAAAGGAATCTCACCGCATTGTTTCCCTAGGCTTGACCAAAAAGAAGCAGAAGGAATTGGGTCTCAATCAAGATTGACCGATACTAGTGTTGGTTGACGTGTTATCCGACGTTTCGAAAATAGTCTTTGAGCAGATCGATTGTGCAAGAAATATTGCCGTGCTCGACTGATCCCGTGAACTGCTTATTAGCCCAAGACATAAGATGTGGTCCATCAATGGACTCT
Organism: Gammaproteobacteria bacterium; assembly: GCA_003230835.1. GTDB lineage: Bacteria > Pseudomonadota > Gammaproteobacteria > Pseudomonadales > Azotimanducaceae > UBA4421. The sequence continues at coordinate 4,714 of QIGT01000143.1, read as the reverse complement.
TGAGTACCTTCGCTGTGTTGGTAGACTTCGGTCAGTGATAGAGTTCTTGGAAAAATATGGAAATGAAGCGTGCCTCCTGATTCTCCAAATTTTGTGCAATATATGTTTACGGGTGAAAGAACGTTTTGGACAGCTTTTGTTGCTAGTTGCAGGGTGGGACCCAAACCAGATAATGCTTCGTTAGATAGTTGCTCAAGGTTGGCAACAGGAACCTTGGGTAGCACGAAAAGGAATCCTGCAATTCGATAGTGAATAGAATGCTCGATGAAGAAGTGTTTGTTTTCGTAAAGATGAGCTTTGTTTGATAACACGTTAACCTTTTCGCCTCTAATTTCTATTCAGCCGCGATCATTTCCTTATTCGCCAAGTATGCCGAGTGTTGCAGCTAACTTAATCATTGGGTTCTGCGAAGTCGTCAAGCTCAAGCTGGCCGCATAAGCATAGTTATACCCGCCTCTAGTGTCTAATTTTCACCTTGAGCTAGGCTTAAAGGGATGAATTATGCGTGTAAAAAACTGGTCTGCTTTATCATTGCAGGATTCCTGGCTGTGTTCGCCAGTACGCTATCCCATGGCGCCCTTGTGGCGGAATATCGCTTTGATGAAGTGCAATGGCGGGGTGTGGTAGATGAAGTGCAAGACAGTTCTGGGAACGGTTTCCACGGCCGGGCGATAGCGACCGATACAACGCGAGGATTGGTATGCAGGGCTGCTGACCTGCGAGCCACTACCACTGCCGACTATATCTCGATCGACCACCGTGCATTGGATGGGCGGCGAGATTTCAGCATCGCGACGTGGATTCGAAGCTCGAACACGCGCAACAAATCTGTTTTGTCGGCCTCACGTGCGGCGCAAGCAAACGAAATTATTTTTTGGTTTTCTTCATCAACCACGTTTCGGCCCTATTTGGGCACGAGTAACTCTGGCATTCGTATTCCATTTATTTGGGACAATAATTGGTACCACATGGTGTGGACGCGTAGGGGTTCTTCTAATTGTTTTTATATAGATGGGCGGTTCCGAGGGTGTCGAACTTTGATTACCGGGCAAAGGAGCGTAGACCCCAATGGCTTGGTGATAGGCCAAGAACAAGACTCTGTGGGGGGTAGTTTTATTGCGAGCCAGTCCATCACCGGATTGTTAGACGAATTTCTGATTTTTGACCACGCTTTGACAACAGGTGAGGTGAGAGACATCTATAACAACCAACGCGTAGGGTTGGGGTGGGATGGAGTAAGGCGCGTGTGTCCCACGTTTGGTACCAATCGATTTGAAGTCAGCCACGATGGAGCGGGTATCTATTGTGCTACAGAGAGTATTGGCGTCGCTGCAGTGGACAGCAGGGGCGATGTGGTCACCAGTTATGTGGGTACCGTGGTGTTGAATACGAGCACGGGTTCCGGCACGTGGCGTCTTCAGTCTGGCAATGGGGTGCTGAGTGATCCCACCCCGAACGACGGTCTGGCCACTTATACTTATGCCGCCTCTGATCAGGGTGAAGCGCAGTTTTCATTGGAATACAGCAGTGGTCCAGCAATATTGGATATTGATGTGGTAGAGGAGTTTAATCCCAGCATTGGCGATGATGACACGGAAGGTGCTTTGGTGTTTGCCGCAAGCGGTTTTACGCTGACAGCAAATGTGTTGCCGAACCCACCGCCGTTACCCGTAGATGATCCGTTAGTTTCTACCACCGCGGGTGCGAACTTTAATGTGCATGTCGCGGCTTACGGTACGACTCGTGACGACCCAGCTTGCGGTGTGATTGAGGCCTATTCGGGAACTAAACAGATACAAACCTGGCAAACTTGGGTGGATCCCAGTGCGGGTGCTATTCGAACAACCCTAGATGGCAATCTGGTGGGTGCTAATGAAGCCGCAGCAGCTTCAAGTGCGGTTACCTTTTCCCAAGGTCAGGCAGTTCTTCAGGCGAAGTACAAAGATGCAGGTCGGCTACGAATTCATATCAAGGATGCGGTGGATCAGTTTGTTGGCACCACTGATGCCTTTGTGAGTCGGCCAGCCAATTTACTCATCACCCGAATTGAAGATGCCAGTGGCACAACTAATCCGGCATCAACAAGTCTGACGGGTGCTGGTTTTGTTGCTGCTGGTGAGAGCTTTGTGGTGGAAGTAGACGCGCTTGATGCAGAAGGCAGTCGTTTACCCAATTTCGGTAATGAATCTACAGGGGAACAAATTCAAATAACCAGCGCGAGCCTGGTCGCGCCGTCTGGTGGGCTCAATGGCAGTACCGGAGATGGTTCCCTGTCAGGGGCGATGTCCTTTGTTGCGTCTGGTCTTCCCGGGCGATTTGTAAACACCAATGTGGCCTTCGATGAAGTAGGCATCATCAGGCTGCGCGGTAGTATTGCTGATGGTTCGTTTATGGGTACGGGTGATGTGAACGGTCAGTTGTCCGCCAACGTCGGTCGCTTCTTTCCTCATCGTTTCAGTTTAAGTAGCAGCGCAGTTTCAACCACTTGTGACGGATTCCTTTACATGGATGCGCCGCACTTATCCGTCTCTTATGCGGTAGATGCTTTGACTCTAACAGGTGCCACCACTCGGAATTACGATTTGGCGCTGATGGGTGCGCGTGCTCTGAGCAATGTGGATTTCCAGGCCGAAGCAGGTAACAACGGTGTTGATATCAGCAATCGTTTCTTTCTTGAGGGTGGCCAATGGCAGTTAGGCCGTTACTCAGAATCCAGTCCCACGGCTCGGTTTCTTAAGATAGCGTCCGTTGATGGTCCGTACCTCAATACCTTAATGGGTGTAGGCGTTGTTGATAATCTCGATAGCCGCGTGTTGGTTGGTCTAAATATGCGTAGTGACTCCACGGGAGACTGCGATTTGAGCAGTTCGTGTAGCGCAATATCTATCGGCAACTCGGATGTGTACTACGGACGAATGATGGTATTGCCTGCTATTGGAGCGGCAGATCAACCGTTGAACATTGATCTAGAAGCGCAGATATTTAACGTTGGCGGCTTCATGGAGAATATTGCCGATGACTGCTCGCGCTATCTAGGCAGCGGCGCGATGTTGAGTAACTTCCAAGGTGACTTAAATTTTGGTGAAACGGCCATTACCGGACCGGCGACATCAACCAATCTTGTCCTTGGCCATGCAGATCCCGCATCGCCGTTACAGCTATCGGCTCCAGGGCTGGGCAATGAAGGAGTGGTTGAAGTACAGTTACAGGTGCCGAGTTGGCTTCAGTATGATTGGCAAGGCGCGGGCAATGAAAATCCTCGTGCCAATGCCAGCTTTGGTCAATACCGCGGGCACGACAGAATTATTTTCTGGCAGTATGATCCGTAGCGATTTTGGATTCTAGATACAACGCCCGCCATCCACTTCTAGGGCCACACCTGTGATCATGCTGGCGCCTTCACTACATAAGAATACCGCAGCAGCTCCGATGTCTTGAGGGCTTGAAAATCGCCCCAGTGGTATTGACGATAAGAATTTTGCGCGCATCTCTGGGGTGTCTTCACCCATAAATGTAGCCAGCAAGGGTGTTTCGCCGGCAACCGGGTTAAGGGCGTTGACACGAATGTTATCGATGGCTAACTCTACTGCCATAGATCGAGTTGCAGTGATCACCCAGCCCTTAGATGCGTTGTACCAGGTCAAACCTGGCCGAGGGCTGACGCCGGCGGTAGAAGCGATGTTCAAAATACAGCCACTTTTTTGTACTTTCATGATGGGTGTGACAAGTTGTGTGCTGTTGAATATAGCCCGCATGTTAACTTGGTATAGGCGTTCGAAATCTTCGTCAGTAACTTCATCGAGGGGGGTAGGAGGCAAGCCAACGCCGGCGTTGTTAACAAATATGCTTAAACCACCAGACCAGTCTATGAAAGTTTCCAAGGCACTGGCAAGCATGTCGCGATGGGTGATGTCGGCGCTTAGCGCGATTGCTTGGTCTCCCAGTTTCTCGGCAACAGATTGGGCGGCTGTAACATTGATATCGAGAACACCTACCCGCGCTCCCGCATTCACAAACGCCTGAGCAATACCCTGACCAAAACCTGACGCTGCGCCGGTAATGATTGCTGTTTGATTGGCTAACTCGTTTGCCACTATTTATTCAATGAGTTGTTCAATGGGTTATTCAATAGGTTGTGCAATGCGATGGCCATCACTTTAGCGCTGTCTAACATGTCTTGGACTTCCACATACTCGTCGGGCTGATGCGCCAGGGTGAGAATGCCGGGTCCGTAGGCGATGCAATCGCTCAATTTGCCAATGCGGTCAATATGTTTTTGGTCATAAGTACCTGGTGAAACCACCATGGTGGCAGGCTTGTTAAGTACTTCTTGTATGGCAGACGATACACACTGCACTACAGGGGCGCTTTCATCTGTCATGCTTGGGATGACTTCAAATAGATCGCGCAAGTTGTAGTCAAAGTCTTTTCTGTGAAGCTTTAGGCTTTCTAGTAGCTCGACCACTTCGCTTTTAACCGTGCTAAGTGCCTCTTCCATTAGGAAGCGTCGATCGATGATCATGCGGCAAGAGTCTGCAACCAATGGTGCAGGTAGCCCTTCAAACGATTCGCTTTCGCCGCCGTGTAACGAATTAATATTCAGGGTCGATTGTTTTGCACCATCTGGAACGACGGGCATTTGTGTACGCTTGGTTGCTAGAAGGGGGTACAGTTCTTGTTCAAGCTTGTTCAGCACAGCAGTCATATGGTGAAT
>QIGT01000221.1 GCA_003230835.1 Gammaproteobacteria bacterium | reverse complement strand
GGTGCGCTACGATCTTATTTGGATTCAAAAAACGAACTCAGCAAAGACTCACTCGTAGCAATGGCACCGGTCAACGTTCGCACCGATGACGATTCCACCGCACAGGGTGGCAACAAGGTTTCGGCACTTTTTGTGGCCCTTGCGACCAACGAAGCCTCGCCGCGCCAACGGCTCCTCAAAATTCATGAAGAAACCGCCGCCAGCAAGCTCATGCACAAGGCCATAGGCGCCGCAGCAATGACCAACTATGGCGACTTTGTACCTGCATTTACAGCAGCCATGGCCTCCCGCCTGATGGCACAAACCGCAGCCAATGCGCCCAGCCCGCCATTCAACGTTTCAATCACCAACGTACCTGGACCACAAATACCTTTGTATTTTTGTGGCGCACCCATGGTTTCTACCATTGGTATAGGGCCCATCACCCAAGGTATGGGGCTGATCTTCCCAGTCATGAGTTATTGCGGCAAACTGAGCATATCGTTTACCAGTTGCCGAGAGATGATTCCAGACCCGGATTTCTTCGAAAGCTGTATCGAATCTGCCTACAAAGAACTTCTCGACGAGGCCAAGGACAACCAAAATGAATGAAAAGGTAAGTAGCAAACAACGTCCTAATATTGAGCAAAACGCCTCTGGCAAAAAAACCGAAGGCGGCATTCCATTAAATACAGCATTAGGTGTCGACGCTAAAGCTTTCATCGATACCTGGTCTGATATTTTCACCACTTCGGTGCAACAACCTAAAGCCGCCATCAATGCTGGACAAAAATTTCTCCAAGATGTGGGCAAAATCGTACTGGGCACAAATGCAGGTTACCCCGACAGCAGCGATAAACGCTTCGCCGACAAAGCATGGAATACCAACCCCATCTATCGTCGCGTGGGTCAAACTTACATAGCATGGACCCAAGCGCTGGATACCTGGTTAGACCAAGCCGGTTTAGAAGGCATGGAACATGAACGTGCCCGCTATGTCTTGGATACGGCAAAAGAATTTTTTGCCCCAGTCAATACTCTAGTAGGCAATCCGGCGGCGCTACGACAAGCTCAAGCCACCCGTGGTCGGAGCCTTGTTCAAGGCGTCAAAAATTTATTCGACGACGTCCGGCACAACCATGGCTACCCAGCTTGCGCAGATCGCGATGCCTTTATTGTGGGCAAAGATGTCGCGGCCACGCCTGGGGCTGTCATTTTTCGCACTGATCTTCTAGAACTCATCCAATATCAGCCAGCCACCTCTAAAGTAGTCGCAAGCCCGCTTCTATACGTATTCAGCCAGGTTAATAGGTTCTACTTAGGCGATCTCACCCCAGATCGCAGCTTGTTCAAACGCCTCTTAGATGCCGGCATTCCAGTATTTGCGATCAGTTGGCGTAATCCAACCGCATCCCAACGAGATTGGAATTTGGACACCTATGCGGAAGGCATCATTCAATCGATCAGTGTCATGCAAGACATTATTGGCGGTGAAAAAGTAAACCTGATGGGATTGTGTGCGGGTGGTTTCACTGCTGCTGCGGCAGCCGGAGCGTTACAGGTACGCGGCGAAGACCGCATCAACTCACTGTCGTTGTTTGTAAATGTTCTCGACAGTCGACCCGAAGACAGTGATTTCGGACTATTTGTCAGCGAGCGATCTATCGAGGCACAAAAACAAGCCACTCGTGTGAAAGGTCTGTTCGATGAAAAAAGAGTTTTCGAGATGTTTGCCATGTTGCGTTGGGAAGAGAATGTGCTTGGCTTCATGCGCAGTAACTACCTCATGGGCGAGGCGCCAATCAAACACCCGCTTTTGTTTTGGTCAATAGATTACACGCGCTTACCAGCAGGTTTACACTCAGCCTTTCTTGATCTTTCGCTGTATAACAAACTAGCAAAACGAGAAACAAAAGTTCTAGGGCAACGGGTCGATCTGTCCAAAATCAAATACCCAGTGTACGTCATGGCCGGATCAACAGACCACATCACACCATGGAAAGCTTGTTATCGAACCACTCAAATGTTCGACACAGATCTGGAATTTGTACTCACCAACCAAAACCACACCCAAACCATATCCAGTCGGGACAACAACAAACATCTGAAGCACTGGACTGGCTCAAACTACGCCAGCGATCCAGAAGTGTGGCTGCAAGATGTGACTGAACACGAGGGCAGCTGGGTTGTTCATTGGATAGATTGGTTAAAAGTCAAAAGCCCAGAAGAACAAGTTGACGCACCAACCCAATTCGGTAACGAGAACTATGCAGAAATCGACCCTGCGCCAGGAAGATACGTCTTAGAATCTTAGCTCGTCAAACGCTTCCCAATGCTGGTACAGTGCTAACAAGCTTTGCTTGTAGGGGACACAATTATGGCTACGTATATCATGCTCAGCACACTAACGGACGAAGGCCGAAAAACGCTGAAGTCACGTCCTGATCGTCTCGGCGCGGTTAACAAAGAAATCGAAGCCATGGGCGCACGTGTACGCGCGCAATATGCCGTTTTAGGCGGCTACGACTTCGTCAATGTCATTGAAGCACCGAGCAACGAAGTGATGGCACGCATCTCAATGGAACTGGGCTCTCGGGGCACCATCAAGATCACCACCCTGCCGGCTATGCCTATCGAGGAATTCCTCAGCAACATGGCCGCAGCACCACCACGCAAAGAACTAGCGCAAGGTGAAAAGAAATAGTCTAGGCGCTGGCAATGGCTCACTATGTTTTGCTGATGAAGTATCATTCCAAAGGGCTCATGGCTGCTAAGGGAAATCCTTCCTACCTGCTGGGCATACACGACTCTATCGAACGATGGGAAGCCAAAGTCATCGAAAGCTATCGTTTGTTAGGTGAATACGACCAATGCACCATCATCGATGCACCGAGTAATTTCATGGCCTACCGGGCCACCCTCGCCCAAGAACTTTCAACCACCGCGCATACGGAAATCTTACCGGCGATAGATCTTCCATTGTTCCAGCGTTTGATGGAGCAAAGTGGCACCACTGGTGGTCCGCACAAATGGCAGATTCAACCCTGGGCACAAATGGCACGACGCATGATGCGAAATTACGCATTCACCCAGTGGGAAGACAAATATTTCAAGCCCTTTAAAGTCACCGGCCGACACAAAGTCGAGAACATCAATGGACCCTGTATTGTGGTTGGTAATCACGCCAGTCATCTTGATCAATATGCATTGCTTGGCGCATTGCCGGAAAAAATTCGGCGCAACATATATTTCGGTGCAGCCGCAGATCGATGGTTCTTGAAGGGCCGTAAAGACATAAAACTACAACCCTGGTACCAGTCTTTGGTGATGGGGCTATATCCCATTAAACGTGGTGGCGGCAGCGCCACTTTGGAATACCCAAAATGGTTACTCGACCAAGGGCGCAACTTAATGCTGTTCCCAGAGGGCACCCGTTCGCGGGGACGGGAACTGGCCAAGTTCAAGCATGGGGTCTCGATTCTAGCCCTAGACAAGAAAGTACCCGTGGTGCCCATATACATGACCGGGCTCAAAGCCATGCGGCCACCCGGAACAAAATCGATAGTCCCAGGTCCAGTGACTTCACATATATTGGATCCCATCTACTTTGACTACTACACAGATGTCACAGAAGCCACGCAGACTATTTACCAGGCGATGAACCATGCGCACCAACAAGTCCTAAACGGGGGTGATGAGGCTTTTACAAATCTCTAAGGTAACCTGCCGTTGACTAAAATCAGCTCGATAGCCTGCGCCACACCATCTTCGTAATTTGCTGCGGAAATATAATTTGCAGCCGCTTTCACTTCTTCACTGGCTTGGCCCATGGCAACGCTGGCTCCCGCAATGGCGAACATCGCCAAATCATTCTCCGCATCACCAAACGCGATCACACGATTTGGTGCGATATTCAAGTGATCACACGCCGCCTGCAGCGCAGTGCCCTTACTCGCCGCCTTAGCGGTTATGGTGATGACCAGCTTACCGCTGGGACCAATGGAATCAAATACATTCACTACTTGCTCATAACGAGGCTGGAGTTCCTCCTTAATGCGCTGACAAACTGCCGAACCTTGAATTGCGGCGATGCGAGGTAAATCGTTCTGATCAACCGACAGTTGTGGTACCCAGTTCATTTCAGACCCCATCAATGACAGGTCTGGCTCTCCATCGAGCTTCAGCAAAACATGGTCGGTGACAGTCACCGTGGCAATACACCTATCCGCATTGCAAATGTCATACAACGCTTGCACAAAGTCTGCTGGCAATCGCTTGTCAAATATATCCGCCTGTGCAACTGGGTCGTATACTTGCGCACCGGAACAAGCAATGGCTATGGATCGCACGCCTATTTCATCTGTAATGCGCTGCGCCAATTGCAACCAACGAGCCGTGGCAACTATGATCTCGTAACCCGCTTCATGTGCCTTTTGCAAAGCCAGCTTGTTTGCCTTAGGTAAATCTTCTCCCACCAAGGTGGTGCCGTCTAAGTCTAACGCCAGAGCTTTGTACTGCATGACTGATTCTCTTCGATTGTATGCGCTAAGATACTTGCCGTTCACCTTCAGGACAATAAGCTTTTCTTCCATCTCCGGTACCGCGAGGTGCCAAAGTGATGAAACTGTACAGCCTATCGACAGATAGATTCACTATAGCCAGCAGATGTTTTACCCTCAACTCACCTACATCTTTGTACCTTTAATAATTGGAGAATACACATGATTGACCTGCACTATTGGCCAACCCCAAACGGTTGGAAAGTCTCTATCATGTTGGAAGAGTGTGAGTTGGACTACAACGTTATACCGGTAGACATTGGCAGTGGCGATCAATTTACAGCGCAGTTCCTACGCATCAGCCCTAACAATCGGATGCCAGCCATTGTCGATCATCAGCCGCTTGGTGGCGGCGAGCCACTAGCCATATTTGAGTCCGGTGCCATTCTTGAATATCTGGCCGAGAAAACCGGCAAATTCATGCCCACTGATACTGCTGCGAAATATAAAGTTCTGCAGTGGGTCCACTGGCAGATGGCAAATCTTGGACCCATGATGGGCAATGCTAATCACTTCAAAAACTACGGTAAGAATATTGCAGATGACCCTAGCCAACTCGAATACGGCATCAAACGTTTTGTCGGAGAAGTGGACAGGTTATCCGGCGTGATGGATGCACAACTGTCAGTCAATCAATATCTTTGCGGCAGCGAGTATTCAATAGCCGACATCATTACCTGGTCGTGGGCTTGCCTCATTGGTCGCCTGATAGATGAGGATGTGTGGACAACCTTTCCTAATCTGAAGCGTTGGGTAGATGAAGTTGGAGAACGACCAGCCGTTCAAGCAGGCCGTAAGGTTGGCAAAGAGTTAGGCAAGCGCGAACTCACGGAGGCAGAAGAAAAAGCCCGCCGCGAGCTGCTATTTAACCAAACCAATGACAAAGTCCGCGCCGCACGAGAAGAGGCGGCGAAGGCCACCAGCTAACCCGTCCACAACCCTTAAGCCACACTAGCCTCTACCTACCGAGACTATAAAACTCTGTGTTTGGTCGCATAGAGGTTAGGTTGGCCAAGCGATTACTCATGGCAAAGAAGGCAGCAATGGCGCCTATGTCCCATATATCGTCTTGGCTAAACCCTGCCAACCCAATCGCTGCAATATCTTCATCTGTCACTTGAGCACTGTGCAACGCAACTTTCATCGCAAAATCTAGCATCGTTTTCTGTCGTTCCGAGATGTCTGCCTTTAAGTAGTTAACCGCTATTTGGTCAGCCAGGAGTGGATTCTTCGCGCGTATTCTTAAAATTGCGCCATGCGCGATTACACAGTAATGACAAGAGTTCGCACTTGAAGTTGCAACCACGATCATTTCTCGTTCTGCCTTCGACAAACCGCTCTGTTTCTCCATCAACGCATCGTGGTGTGCAAAGAACGCCCGGAACTCATCTGGTCGATTAGCCATAACCAAAAACACATTCGGCACAAACCCAGATTTGTCCTGTACAGCTTCAATGCGCCCACGAATATCGTCTGGCAATTCCCCCAGGCTGGGAATGTCAAAGCGACAGATTGCAGGCTCAGTCATGTTCAATCCTTGCAGCTACCCAGGCTTTAATTTTACAGACCATAGGAACAAAACTCACCACACAATAGCGTGACAAGTGTGTTACGGTAACGCCGCTCAAGAACACCAACATTCTTGAGTTCTTCTTGGTAATTCGGTCTATGGTTAGGTATGGCTAAACCCGCTAAAAATCATCCTTGGAAACTTGGCTTATCCGGTCCAGTATCTTATGCCAATCGTTCGACCAGCACCTGGCGTGGCTTTTACCGACCACCTGACGAAGCGAGCCCTGTGAAAACCCTCAGCGAATCT
>QIGT01000175.1 GCA_003230835.1 Gammaproteobacteria bacterium | reverse complement strand
GAAGAACAAACTCCACAGCAAGGCAGAGGCAATACGACTATACCTAAGCCACAGCAACCGTCTGGTCAAGGTCAAGGTCAAGGCCAAGGCCAAGATCGCTCTCAGCAGAATGGTGGTGGTAATCGGTCTGGTAAGACAGAACACAGACCCGAGGCGCCAAAGCAACCCAAGTGTTGTTAGGCAAGGATCATGCGATCGCTGGGTTTTGAAATGATCAGAGTTCTTCTCGCCGGTAGCTGCCAGCAGCCGGTTCGGAGGTGATAAGTGGAAGCTGCGTTTTTCCCGAGCAATATTTGGTACGCTAGCCGACGTCATCGTGGGAGCAGTGCCAGGAGCATGGAGCAGCCAACCAGAAATCAATGCGTTTCTGACTGGATCAAATTCAACTTGGGTCAATCATCAAAGTCCGAAAAAACAGTCTACACGCAGATCTGGCGTTTAGGTGCATCTGTCGCACGGGGCTTTGGGAATGTCCTAGATCAATCTGATCTGGATGATTGTATTCACGATGTGATGGTCCGCATCTGTCGGGATGAGAAAATTCTGGACTACAAATATCCGGCTGCCTACTTTACACGCAGTGTCAAGCACACTTGTCTGTCGCGTTTGCGTTCACGTCGAAGTGATCGACATGAGCAACCGCCAGAGTTCCAGGATGGTGAAGCGTGGGAAAGTTCGCTGGTCGCTGAGGAGGCGACCCTCGATTTGTTATTCGAACATGCACAATGCATGCAAGAAGTCTTATCGCGCCTAAACTCGGAGCAGAAAAATAATCTAGCCTTGGCACTAGATGTGCGTGTGCATGGACTTGCCGCCCAGGAGGTTGCTGCCTTGAGTGGTCGTTCGGCGCGTGCCGTCACTCAAGCTGTTTCAAATTTTGTTAACGTCACTTTGCGCAATATGATTGAAGAGGTCTGTCCCGGCATGGTGCAGCAGGTCACGGGGAGGCTGGGTTGACAGAACAGCACACTGCTTTCGAATCGGGCTTTCTCGGTGAGCCGGAAGACGCAATCAAGCGTACCGGTGAATATCTTCTGGGTGATGCAGCAGCCGAAATTCTAGCCCAGCAAGCTGCACCCGAAATGCAACCACCAGACGAGCTGACAATTAAGCGCCGCATGCGTACCTTGCGGCGGGGTAATTCCTTTCGAACCAAAGTATATCCGTTGGCTTCTGCGGCGATTGTGGCATTGACTGTGATTATACTTGTTACACAGTTTTCAGATGATCGAGGCGATTGCGGGCGTTTGAATGGTGTACAGGTGTTGAGTTGCAGCACAGATCAAGCAGCAACCTTTGCTTCTATCCAGCGGGCCTACCCTGACGGCACACTGGTGCAAGCTATGCGAGACCGTCCGCCGGTAGCGGTTCCGGTCAGTCAATTGGTGAAAACTTTGGACACTGTAAAGGCTAAATACATCGTTTTTCAGATCGAGCGAGATACGATAGCGGCGGTGAGCCATGGGCTGGTCTTAACCACGCTTTCCGAGGCGGAATTTGATACAGTAAAGGGCTCGCTGGCCAAAGTGTCGGCCACCCGGTCTGTTGCACAAGAGTTAGCGAGAATAAAAGAACAAGACAATCCAACCTGGGATGGGACCACTCCGCGCTCCAGCGTGGTATCCCTGGTTAACATTAACTGAATAGTTCGATCAGTAGTCGACGTTGGGGGAAGATCGTTTGCTGCCGCCAGAATATAAGTTGCAGGAATTTAGCATTGTCCGACTATTGGGCGAGGGTGGGTTTGGCATTACGTATCTTGCTTGGGACAACGAGCTGGACGGCCCGGTTGCCATCAAGGAATATTATCCCTCGCAGTTCTCAAAACGCACTGACGGCGTGCGTGTTGCGCCAAAGACTAAGGAAGACGAGCCTCTGTATCAGTGGGGTTATGACAAATTCTTTGAGGAGGCACAACTTCTTTCTAAACTGAGGCACAATAATATTGTTAGTATTCGGCGAGTGCTGAAAGAAAACAACACATTGTATCTGGTGATGGAATTTTTAGATGGCGAACCACTCTCAGCACTAATTGAAAAAGAAGGGAAGATATCAGAGTCTGAATGGCTATCGTGGCTGTTCGCTTTGTGTGATGGTCTGAAGCAGGTTCATGGACGCAATATCCTGCATCGGGATATCAAGCCAGACAACATCATGATTTGTGCCAACGCCGAGGGTCAGGCACTACCGGTTTTTATTGACTTTGGCGCGGCAAGACCAAGTACCATTAGCACTGGCAAAGCTGTTACGACCATCGCGACAGCCGGATATGCGCCCATTGAGCAACAGTCAGATGACAACCAGCCTCAGGGTCCGTTTACTGATATTTATGCGTTGGCCTGCACTTCGCTTGAAGCACTGACAGGTGTGCGTCCTGACGATGCTTTGAAGTCGCGCATCCTCAACGATAAAGTCCCTGCCTTTCTAGAAAAACAGCGTGGTGTGTTGAGTGATCGCGTCATCGACGCACTCGCCTGGGGGTTGAAGCTTCACAGTGAAGAACGCCCGCAAACCCTAGAAGCATGGTTGGCAGCCTTTCAACAACCCGCTGGCAACGGATCGCCGCCGTCGGCAGCCCCCGTAAGCGAGCCTAATACAGCGCCTTCACCTAATAAGGGTGCATCACAAAAGGGCGGCTCACACAGCGGGCTGAACAAGCCTCCACCGCAACCCTTACACCTTCCGCCACAGAAAAAATCAGGCATGTTAGGCGCTGTGGTGGGTATAGGCGCGCTTACCGCCGTTGTGGCTGCAGTAGTCTACTTCAACCCAGGTTTGTTCGAGGTTAAACCCGATCAAAGTGACCAACGTGTAGAGGCTTGCCGCAGTATTGGCGCAGATAATCAATCTCGTACCTTAATACGCTGTTATCGAGCAGTACTAGACGATTTTCCAGGCAATGCGGATGCCCGGCAGGGTGAACTTAACGGCTTGGAAGTGCTTTTTGAACGAGCGGGAAATCTGGTCAGCGCTAGCAAGTATGATGAAGCTTTAACCGCCTTGGATGATTTACAACAACTTCAAGCAGATTCTGATCGTATCGCGAAGATGCGCCAGGAAATGTACGCAGACATTGTGCAGCGCGCCGAATTAGCTATACGCGATCGCAATTTGACCGATGCGAAAAGCCATGTCACCCAACTCGAACGTCTGGGTGGAGATGAACAAGAGGTTGCAAGGTTGCGTGACGAGATTGCAGCCATTGAGGTCGCCGAACAACAAACTCTGACCGCTTTTGCTGAATGTCGCAGATTGCGCCAGCAACGACAATTCCAGTCTGCGCATGAATGTTTTGACAAGATGATCGAGCAATATCCTCAAGCGCGCGACGAAAAGACAGGCGTTGAAAATGACTTGCTGAACTACATTGATGCTTTGCTGAACGATCAAGATCTAGAGCTGGCTGACGCTCAGATAAAAGTTGCCAGGGAACTTGGGCTCGCAACAAACCAGTACGAGCGCCGCTTGGAAAGGCTGCTGGACGAGGAAGCCGAAGCCCGTAAGGTAGAACAAGAGCGTGTGCGCAAAGAGCAAGCGCAGAAGGCGTTGGCAGACGCGGAGCGAGATGATCGAGATCGCTCAACCTACGGGTTTCAACTAGAAGGCACTTTCCAACAAGTAGGTAGCGGCATGGTTTTTACGATAAGTGCAGTTAATCCTGCTCTGACGCGTATCATTCCCTTAGGGAGGGGCGATATTATTGAGCGTTTAGACAATCGTCCTCTAGGCGACATCAACAAGATTAAAGAGGATATCAGGCAGCGGCCAAGTCTCGTGGAAAATTTTTCTGCTGGCGTGCCTGATTCTAGAGTAATAGACGAGTTAGTACTAAGGAAGCTAGATGTAGCTAGGGGCCAGGTAAAAATCCGAATCCGCAGAAACGGTAACCCCGAGAGCATATTCTGTAAAAAACCCGGCAAGAACATCCAGTGCTCAGGAAATTAAAATAGGAGTTAGATCTTGAAACAACGTAAAAAAAATTTGCTTCACGGCTTGATAGTTGCCGGCTTGTTAGCAGCGCAAAGTGCCGCGGCATTTGAGTGGTCGAAGATCCCTAATCCGCTTGACATACTAAAAGAAAGCTCTATCTGGAAACCATTTGGTAAGAAGGGTATTCCCATCGATATCGTAGCAGATGCCAAATTCCCGGAAGTCGCCAAATTGAGCAAAATCGCTGTACCGGCGTTCAAAGGTCAGGCCGGGGTTGATTTTACTGCATCACTACGTGACGAACTGTCCTCCGCAACCATTAATGGGGAAAAAGTATTTGAGCTCTCAGGTACCGTCAATGTCGATGGACCAGGTACTACACGTAGCTTGGTTGAACAAGCACGGCGCGCGGGAATGGATGCGGTGTATGTCGGAGATACCGCCATTGCCGGTACGCGCTCTATACCCAAAGTCGAAGATTACTGCGAAGGCGGTGTGTTGGTTTTTGGTAAATGCAGAGGTGGTGAAATGAAGCCCACGACCTGCTGGGATGTGATCGGGACATTTACCGTTAATCTGCAGGTGATTCGTACCGAGGATGGAAACTCTGTGTATGAAGAGCGCAAGAGTGAATCGGTATCAGAAAGACATTGCCAGGCATCAACAACCATGGCTCCGGAACCCACGACTCTGGCGCTACAAGCTAAAGACACAGTCATTGCGGCCATCCGTGGCGACATTATGCCGCGCACAACTACCCATCGAGTGCGTCTTATGTCCAACATAAAGAAGCTGTCGAAAGAAGATAAAGAAATTTTTCTTGAAGGCAAAGGTTGGGCTAAAGACAAACGCTTGAACCGCGCCTGTGGCATCTGGGAAGAGCTAAGCGAATCCAGCAAGAACAGCGCTAAGAACGTGAGTGTGATTTACAACCTAGGGGTTTGTGCTGAGTATCAGGGTGACTATCAAACGGCAATTTCCCGATACCGATCAGCAGATTCCCTGGTCAAGTCGAAAAGCAAAGATCGCAACTTACCCATTCAAGGTATCGAACGAGTGCAAAGTGCCCAAGCGGCCACCGGAGGTTAGCGCCTTGGAAACCACTAGGCACTGAGCGGTAGATTGAAAGCGCGACATCTAATTAGAAGGTCCCTCCGGCTGCGGGGGATCCTTTTGTTTGCTCTGATATTGCAAGCTAATTTCTCGGCTGCGGCTCCAAAAGTGGACACCTACGAAGATGCGGTCGTGCGGATTTGGAATTACGGTACTGACCCTAAGTCCAACCAATCCATGCGCGGCCATGGCACTGGGTTCTTTATTAACATGGCCGGTTACCTGCTGACCAATCATCATGTCATCGACGATTCAGATTGGTCGGGTCCGGCTCGCTACGAAGTCGTTTATGCCCGGGATGGTAAGAAAGAAGCCGCAACCGTGGTCTGGTCAGACAAAGAACTCGATCTCGCACTATTGCTGGTTGCAAGCGGGAAAGCCCCTGCGATCCTCAAGTTAGAAGAACCGCTCATTGAGAAGGGCACAACAGTCTACGCGATCGGGTACCCGGGTGTTCAAGATGATGTCGCCGGGGACAACACGAAAATGATGGAGAGCACCATTGTTAGTGGGGACGTCGCGAACCGCCAAAAACGCAAATGGTACCCTCACTACAGCAGACAGCTTTCCATCTTAGGCCATACCGCAGAAATTCATCCTGGCAATAGCGGAGGGCCACTCCTCAACGATTGCGCCCATGTGGTTGGGGTGAATACTCAAGGACACTATAGAAAGGTCGCCAGTGGTGACAGGGTGTCGGCCTACAAATATGCATCTCACATCAGCGAAGCCATTCGCGAACTGCAAGCGCAAAATATCATCATGGATGTGGTCACAGAAGTTTGCGAACCTGTACCGTTAGATGAGCCGAACTCTATGTCTTTTGCCAATACCGCTGCGATTGTAATGCTGGCAGGTCTACTTGCACTGATGTTTTTCAAACAATCCAGACAAGCGGTAGTACAGGGTGTACAGAAATCATTCGTGAGGATTTCTTCGATAGGAAGTGCTTCTGCGACATCTCATGCTCCGCAGGCACGATCTGCTCCAGCGCCAGCGGGTGGTATGTTACTGGACAGAGCTCCCGCTGCTATCCGTCCAGCCGGCGGAGCGGTTGTTCAATCTGGCCGAGTCACTTTGACGCCGCAGAATGCCGCGGCTGGGAGAATGAACTTCGACCTGGCTCAAGAATGGTTGAGCAACCAAAAGCACGGTATTAGTTTTGGACGTGAGGTACACATTGTAGATAACCTGATTCAGGGCGAAGGTAT
>QIGT01000280.1 GCA_003230835.1 Gammaproteobacteria bacterium | reverse complement strand
TGGGATTGAATCTAGCTCCCGGATCGCCCGCAAGTGCGACGAACAGGTCACCCGGTTGTACCACTCGGCTATCAGCAACCACGCGCAGCACATTAGGCCCGCTGGCATCGGGTAAATGTAGTGCCTTGGTGAGTTCCGACCACTGCCACAGTGGTCTATTAACGCTATTGGACATGCACAAGATGTTAGCGTTTTTAGCCCCGAGATGCTCAAAAAGCGCTACCATTCGCTTAACGTCAAATAGTGCAGTCCAAGGTCCCTTAGTTATGGATGGTTTGAATACATCTTTGTTATCGCGTGTTGGAAACGGAATTACCAAATTTAGAAATTTCGTTTTCAATACACTGTTTATAGTGATCATTGTATTGCTGAGCGTGGGATTACTAAGCACTTGCCAGCAGGCGCAAGTGCAACCTAATAGCGCTCTGATTCTCAATCCTGCAGGCGTCATTGTAGAGTCGCCCAGTTGGCCGGACCCACTGCAGGGATTACTATCGGGTAGTTCACCTGTTGCCCAGGTTGGCCTAGACACCATTCTGGCCGCCATCGAGCATGCCGCCAACGATGACGATATAGAAATGATCGTGCTTGATCTTGATGATTTGGTGCGTGCGACACCTGCTCAAGCCCAACGCATCGGGCTCACCTTAGCCAGTTTTAAAGAAACGGGTAAAAAGGTTGTCGCATATGGTTATTTCTATGGCCAAGATCAGTACCACATTGCGAGTTTCGCTGACGCAATCTATATGCATCCAATGGGGCAAGTGATTTTACAAGGCTTCGGAGGATTTAATTTCTATGTCAAAGACCTGCTAGAAAAATTTGATGTAAAAGTGCATGTGTTTCGCGTTGGTGATTACAAATCTGCAGTGGAACCCTTAACCAGAAATGACATGTCTCAACAAGCAAGGTTGGCGGATGAATCTCTGTATCAGAATCTTTGGCAACAATTGCTCACTACGGTGGCTGCAAACAGACAACTGACCAAACAGAAGCTACAAGACTACGCCAATTTATTGGCTGGAAAACTAGCAGAAACCAATGGTGACCTCGCGCGTGCTGCGTTGGAAAACCATTTGGTTGATGAATTACTCACCACGGACCAAGCTACAGTTCGCTTGGCTGACGACGTTGGATTCTCTAGTGATCAAGGTGAAATCAATGGCATTGAGTATCTGGCCTATGCACAGATTCATGGCCTACAAGAACAAAGTATCTCGGTTGGTTCACCTGTTATTGCACTGATTGTTGCTCAGGGTGTATTGGTTACAAATGAGATAGGTAGGAATGTAGTCAATGCACAAGAAATTATTCAGCTAATACGGCAAGTACGCCATGATGCCAATATCAAAGCGCTTGTGCTACGGGTGGATTCTCCAGGAGGAAGCCAATTTGCGTCTGAATTGATACGTCAGGAAATAGAATTGGTGCAGCTCGCAGGCAAGCCGGTAGTGGCTTCGTTTGGCTCAAGTGCTGCTTCGGGAGGTTACTGGATTGCTAGCACGGCAGATTCAATCATTGCAGAACCTGCAACCATCACAGGCAGCATCGGTATTTTTAGCTACATCACCACCTTTGAAGATACCTTGGCCAAATATGGTGTCCATACCGACGGCGTTACCACTACTCCATTTGCAGGTCTGAGCCAATTTACCGGCATCAATGAGCCCATGGCGCAAATTCAACAGGCACGTGTTGAGAATGGCTACGAACAGTTCATCAATCTGGTTGCCCGCGGGCGTAACAAGAGTGTTGAAGAAATCAAAAGTATCGCTGAAGGTCGCGTATGGAGTGGTGACGTTGCTTTCGAATTAGGTTTGGTAGATCGCTTGGGTGGTTTAAACGAAGCCTTTGCTCGGGCTGGAGAACTTGCAGACTTAGACACATGGCAGGTAAAACGATTGTCGACGCCTATGGATCCACGTGCGGCTATCTTCGCCGAGTTGATGTCATCTCAAGCACGCAGCAGCGTGCATAAATTTACCCAGCTTGCTGGATTGATCGGCTTGAAATCTGTTACACAATTGCACACTACACTGTCTGTCCTGGATGACCCCTTCGATACCTACGCGCTTTGTATGCAATGCGACCAGTCATTGATGCCGTTGTTCAGTCTCCCTTAGCTGAGGATTCTTGCTTAATTTTCTCCCAGTATGTATTCACCATCTGTTTAACTTCGCGGCGCATCAAGGTAATCCCGATGAGGTTCGGCAGGGTCATAAGCGCGACGGTTACTGCGGATATCAGCCAAACTAAGCTGGTGTCAACCACTGTTGCGATGAAGAAACCGATCACATATAGGATTCTATACGGGGTTACCCAACGCGTGCCGACCAGATAGGTGACTGCTCGATCACCATAGTAAGACCAGGCCAGGGCGGTGGAGAATGCAAAAAGAACTAAGCCAATGGTGATGGCATATTCTCCATATTTGCCGAGAAAGCTTGCCCGAAAGGCTTGCACGGTCAATGGTACTGAGTGAAGTAAAGAGTAGCCACGCAAGTTGATATCAGCGCTTTCAATGTCACCGTCTTCGACAACCAACAAGCCAGTAAAGGGTCGACTGTTTTGGCTGATTTCAACTTCCTCTGCGATCGATCGATTGTGTAGAATGGTGACGCCAGCTTCCGTAATACGACCCTCTGTAACTTCAAGCGTCCCGCTAAATGCCTTCACGGGATCGTTGCTGGGTGGGATTAGATCTAGATGAGCAAAGAGTTGTTGTACATGATTGGGGTCGCTTTCGGTATATATCCCCGCAACTATCTCGGTATCGAAAGACGCAAATTCTGTTTCGAATTTTTGCTGCCAAACGCCGGAAGAGAGAATGACCAGGCCGGTTAACGTACATATGATCAAAGTATCTATGAAGGGTTCTAAGATAGACACCATACCTTCGGCGATGGGCTCTTTGGTTTTGGCAGATGCGTGAGCGATAGGTGCTGAGCCCTGCCCCGCTTCATTAGAGTACAAACCTCGATTAACGCCTCGGTTAAATGCATAGGCGAAAGTTGCTCCCAAAAAACCACCCGCGGCGGCAGAACCGCTGAAGGCATCACTTATCACCGCGGCAAAGGAAGGAATTATGTTTTCATAGTGGGTTAACACAACGGCCAACGCACTCAAGGTATATATTATTCCCATCAGCGGCACTAACGTTGAAGCAACTGCTGCGATCCGTTTGATGCCTCCGATGATAACCAAACCCAACAAAGCAGCAAATACGAGCCCACTGACATAAGTTGGTATATTGAAGGATGTTTCAAGCCCAGATGCCATATTATTTGCCTGGGGTAAATTACCGCTGCCAAATGAACTGATCACAGTTGCTATGGCGAAGAATACGGCCAACCATTTTAGCTTGAGCGCAGATTCCATGTAGTTCATTGGGCCGCCGAGCATTTGCCCATTGGCATCTTTTTGTCGATATTTGTGGCTGACAGATACCTCAACAAATTTTGTCGTCATACCGACAAAGGCAGTTGCCCACATCCAAAATAAGGCGGCAGGCCCGCCCAAAAATATAGCAAACGCAACACCACCAATGTTGCCTGTTCCGACAGTACCTGACAGGGCTGTGGACAACGCTTGAAAATGGGTGGTGTCGCCGGGGTCGTCGCGCGAACTGTATTTGCCACTCAATACCGCCCAAGCGTGTTTAAAAAAACGTATTTGTGGAAAGCCCAAATAGAAGGAGAAGAAGACGCCGACACCAAGCAGCACCAACGGAAAATACAGCGCTCCGCCTAGAATGCTATCTAAAAAATTCAGTACAGTTTCGATGTTTTCCACAATATTCTCGTTTTAGCGTGAACTTGATTCAGTTGTAGGATTTGCTTCAAACAGTACCGCCTGCATGACGTGGAATAACTTGTTTTGTTCCATCACACCGGCTATGCGCTCAGCGTATTTGCCCGTTGCGAATGCCGCCACGTCTTCTCCCGCGTGTGTTTCCATCTGTAATGGCACGGTGGCTAACTGCTGGTAATTTGGAGCTTGGGTATCGACATCGCTCAAATCTGGCAGAGTGTCTTGATAGCCTGGACCATTGGCGTAACTCAAGGTGGTATAAGGACGTGTGTTGTCTGGGTCTCGCGATTCCACCTTACCAAGAATGGGGTTGCCTCGGGGTGGATAGCCACTGATGGTGAGCGTATGGCTGTGGTCTGCAGTGACCACAATCAGCGTCTCCTCAAGATCGACTAATGCCTTAGCCACACTGACGGCATCTGCTAACGCGACAGTGTCAACAAGCGCCCTATAGGCATTCCCAAAATGGTGTCCATGATCAATTCGCCCTGCTTCAACCAACAGGAAGAAGCCGCTATCAGCTGTGTTTAGTTGCTGTAAAGCAAGCTTGGTCATCGCAGCTAAAGACGGCTCTCCAGCCTCATCTTGTGCACGGTCTGCTTCAAATTGCATGTGTGAAGGTTCAAACAAACCCATGAGTTGTGCGCCTGCTTGAGGCTCAAACTTCTCGAATTGGTCTTTATTCCACAGGTAGGTTCTTGACTGGCGCGCCGCTAGCCATTCTTCTATTAAGTTGCGAGCGTCATCTCTAACACCAGACTTGTCTTTATATTCTGGATCAGCTTGTGCTGCTGGTAAAAATTGCGCACGCCCTCCGCCCAAGATGACATCGGGTCCGTCGCCGTGAGGAAACTCTACCAATTGCATGGCGATGTCTTTACATCCTTGTTCTTTAGCTTGTGCACTTATGCTTGAGCTGCTCTCCCAGTCTCGGCTGGGCACATGCGCGTAGGCACCGGCTGGCGTAGCGTGGGTGATGCGTGCGGTGGAAACAATCCCAGAAACCAAGCCAGCTTCTTCTGCCAGTTCAAGCAGTGTTGGAATCTCATGGGCCAAGGCTTGTGTGCAGTTGCCTTGCTCAACTTCTGCGGTAACACCCAATACACCAATACGGGTTTTCTCACCGGTTAAAATAGCGCTTATGGTACCCGCGCTGTCGGATACCTGAGCGTCGGTGTTGTAAGTCTTAACTAAGGCTACGTGTTCGAACTTGTCGAAACTTAGCTCGTACTCTTCGCCCTGTAGACCTTGCTGTTGCCCTGCATATATTCGGGCAGCAGTGATAGTACTGATACCCATTCCGTCCCCTAAAAAAAGGATGACATTTTTTGCCTGGGCGCTATTGCAAACCAACAACGCCACCAAAATGATTGTGTTTCGCACTTTCATACCTCTCTTGAATATTCGCGCATGGTTACCAACTCTTCCGCCGCTGTGGGGTGTATGCCAACAGTGGCATCGAATTGTGCCTTGGTTGCACCAGCAATCATGGCCACTGCCAAGCCTTGCACAATTTCGCCTGCATCCGGTCCCACCATATGAATGCCGATCACAACATCGTCGCTGCGCCGCACAATCATTTTCATGAAGGTGCGCTCATCTCGTCTGCTTAGCGTGTGTTTCATCGGTTTAAAGTCAGATTCGAAGATCACCAAATCACCGGCATGTTGTTCTAGCGCCTGGCCTTCGGTTAACCCAACGGTGCCAATATTTGGTTGGCAAAATACTGCGGTGGGAATATTGTTATAGTTCATTCGTTTTTTGGGCTTATCGGTAAACAGATTGTTTGCGATACACATGCCTTCTTCGATGGCAACGGGCGTCAATTGAATACGATCCGTCACATCACCGATAGCATAAATATTAGGCACATTAGTTTGGTATTCGTCATTCACCAACACTTCGCCGTTGCGACCCAATTTAATACCGACGCTTAGTAAATTGAGGTTAGCTGTATTGGGTTTTCTTCCAGTAGCGTAAAGTACCAGGTCAGCCTCCATCGTCTTACCGTCGGCGAACACCAACTTGCGCGTGTCACCCTGTCGTTGAATAGATTCAACTTGAGTTTCAAATTGTAGCTTTACACCCTTTTTAGGCAGCTCATCCTTAATAAATTTACGTATAGAGTCATCGAAGTTTCGTAAGAAGAGTGGCCCGCGGTAAACCAAGGTGGTATCCGCGCCCAATCCGGCGAATATGCCTGCAAACTCTACTGCAATGTAGCCTCCACCTACGACCACAACCTTGTTAGGAAAACTCGGTAAGTAAAACGCTTCATTCGAAGTAATTACGTGCTCATTGCCAGGAAATTCAGGAACCACTGGCCATCCGCCAGTGGCAATGAGAATTTTTTCTGCTGTATATTGTGTGCCGTTTAGGTCAATGGTATGGGTATCTACAAAGGTTGCTTTGCCCTCATGCAGATCTACCCCAGCCGAAGAAAGTAAGCTTCTATATATGT
>QIGT01000097.1 GCA_003230835.1 Gammaproteobacteria bacterium | reverse complement strand
CAATCGCCATTACCGATGAATGTACATATGCAGGTCTTGCGAAGGCTCACATCGCAGCTAAAAATTGCGGCATCAAACTTATCATTGGCGCCGAGTTTAATGTTGTCGTAGACCCAGATGAATCGACCAGGCAAGTGCCGTCAACAATCAAAATAGTCTTGCTTGCCACGAATCGTAGCACCTACGGACAAATTTCCGCCTTGGTAACCAAACTTAGGCGTCGTGCAGAGAAAGGGACTTACCACGCGTTCTTAGATGATTTTCGCTGGGGACTAAAGGGATGCTTAGCACTATGGGTGCCCTCTCTAGATGACATCAGTACCCTGCTTAACATGGGCCATACCTTGCTTTCGATATTCGATGAGCTATGGATCGCCTTAGAGCTTTTTCGTGACGGCTACGACTTAGACAAGACAGCTCACGCCCTCACCCTCTCCGCGCGCCTAAACTTACCCATAATCGCCAGCAACAATGCACATACTCATCAACCACAGCGCCAACCACTACAAGATTTGCTGACAGCCTTACGCCTCAAAACAACCGTGGCTGAATTAGGTCATCATGCCTTTAGTAATGCAGAGAGAACCCTCAGACCGATAACCGACCTTGAGACCCTCTATCCACCTGAAATGATCGCCGAAACCATGGTCATTGCTGATCGCTGTCAGTTCTCAATGGACGAGTTGCGTTATGAATACCCGACAGACCTGGTGCCACCGCATCTTTCTGCACGAGAATACCTGCGTCAACTGACCTTAGCAGGTGCTGCAGAGCGCTGGCCACGAGGCATACCTGCCGAAGCAATGGTGCTGATCGAAAAAGAGCTCAAGCTTATCTCCGAACTACGCTACGAGCATTATTTTCTGACTGTTCAGGACATCGTACAGTTTGCGCGTAGCCAGAGGATTTTGTGTCAAGGGCGAGGTTCAGCAGCAAACTCGGCAGTGTGTTATTGCTTGCATGTTACAGAAGTTGACCCTGCTCGGTTACACCTGCTGTTTGAGCGGTTTGTTTCCAGGAAGCGTAACGAGCCTCCTGACATAGATGTTGATTTTGAGCACGAACGTCGTGAAGAAGTTATTCAGTATATCTACAAACGCTATGGGCGAGACCGCGCCGCACTCGCTGCTACGCTTATCTGCTATCGACCACGCAGCGCCATACGCGATGTAGGCAAAGCCCTGGGGTTAAGTTTAGATGTTGTTGATTTACTAGCAAAATCTATGGCTTGGTGGGATAAAAAAGATCAAATACCTGCGCGTTTACGTGCTGCTGGGCTCGACCCAGACAGTTTGTTAGCCAAACAATTCATTTATTTTGTGAAAGAAATATTAGGCTTTCCTCGCCATCTTTCACAACATGTGGGTGGTTTTGTTATCGCAAAGGGCACGCTTGCCCAACTGGTACCTGTAGAAAACGCGGCGATGGAAGATCGCACCATCATTCAATGGGACAAAGATGATCTAGAAGCGCTAGGGTTGATGAAAGTGGATATATTGGCCCTAGGCATGCTGACTGCTATTCGCAAAACCTTAGATACTTTAAACGCCTACCGCGGTACAAATTTAACCGTTCAAGAAATACCCGCAGAAGATCCTGAGACTTACCATATGCTACAACGAGGAGACAGCGTGGGTGTATTCCAAGTGGAATCTAGAGCTCAAATGACCATGCTCCCCAGGCTGAAGCCGCAGCATTTTTATGACCTTGTGGTAGAAGTTGCAATTGTCAGACCTGGACCCATTCAAGGCGATATGGTGCACCCCTACTTGCGTCGCCGCCAAGGTATCGAGGCCATACACTATCCGAATAAGGCCATAAGAAAGGTGCTTGAACGCACCTTAGGCATTCCTATATTTCAAGAACAAGTTATAGAATTGGCCATGGTTGCTGCTGGTTTTAGCGCCGATGAAGCAGACCAGTTAAGGCGTGCCATGGCTGCTTGGAAAAAGCGCGGCGGATTAGAGCCGTTTGAGAAAAAGCTCATCGATGGCATGCTCGCTCGTGGTTATGAAAAATCGTTTGCACAAAGAGTATTTAGACAAATACAGGGCTTTGGCGACTATGGCTTTCCAGAATCACATGCCGCAAGCTTTGCTTTATTGGTATATGTGTCATCTTGGTTGAAATGTCATGAGCCGGCCGCATTTTACTGCGGGATACTGAACAGCTTACCCATGGGTTTTTACTCACCTTCACAGCTCATTCAAGATGCCCAGCGGCATGACGTAGAGGTTCGAGACATTGATGTTTGCGAAAGTCATTGGAACCACACATTAGAACGAACCAGCAAACAGCAACCTGCATTACGACTTGGCTTGCGCCTAGTGAAAGGATTTAAAGAACAAGCGGCGGATCATATTTGTGCCAGCAGGGTGCCTCCTTTTCAGAATACTGAAGACCTTGCCTCACGAGCCCAGCTGAATAGCCGTGATATGCGCATGCTGGCTCGTGCTGGCGCTCTTAAACATATAAGCGGACACAGACACCAAGCGCACTGGCAGGTTGCTGGCATTGAGAAACCGGCACCATTGTTGTCTAGCAGCATGCATGTTAGCGAAGTATGTGTTGAGTTGCCTAAGCCTTCGCCAGCAGAAGATCTACTCGATGATTACAGCTATACAGGGCTTACCCTGGGGCCGCACCCAATGGCACTGCTGCGTAAAGAAGCAGCCTTTAACGGTTTTCGTACGGCGACAGAGTTAGCAGGCTACCGCCAAGGGCAATTTATTCGTATCGCTGGATTGGTGACTGGGCGACAACGCCCCGGCACTGCAACTGGTGTAGTGTTTCTCACCCTGGAAGATGAAACGGGTAACATAAATGTTATTGTTTGGTCTTCTGTCATGCAGCAATATCGTGCCGCTTTGTTACAAGGGCAGTTGCTGAAGATCAAAGGCGTGGTTGAGCGAGAAGCATCTGTAATACATGTGGTTGCGGGAAATGTTGAAGATGCCACCGACCATCTACGTGGTATTGCTAGCGCAACATTGCCGTTTAAATCAAGAGATTTTCACTGAGAAGTAGGCTGCACCACATCTGCGCAACCGAGTCAGTTATGCCCGCTTTTTCTTGCGCGGCCCTTGAGAAATTTCTCTTATTTCATGCAGCACATCGTCCATCATCAATCGAAGAAAGCTTAGTTCTTCGCGAATTTCAATGATTTCAGGTTGAAGTTTATGACCTAGCCCATCTACAGCACGCTCTAATGCAGCAATTCTATTTTGCACATCAGCCTTGCCGAACATGTTTCGAGCCATGCTCTCTAACGGTGTTTCTGGTGTGTCGAACACTTCTGCTGCCAGCGGCTTGACCTGATCACTAGGACTATTGTCGTCAGAAGTATTGGGTACCCCACCCCAGAATTCACTGCCTATCTCGTTGGAGACGGTTTCAACAACTTTTTGATTGATGAGATCGAGTTCTTCCAAATAAGCAAATAACAGCAAGCGATCACAAACGTTGTTTATGCGGCGTGGAACACCTTCACAGAATCTGTAAATTTCAGGAAAAGCGTCATCGCTGAACTTGGGACTGTCTTTCCAGCCTGCGACGGTAAGACGGTGCTCAATATAGGTACGTGTCTCTTCTTCATTGAGCGGATTTAAGTGATAGGTGGCAATGACTCTTTGACGTAGCTGCTCAAAACCTTCAGAAAGGAGTGTGCTGCGAAATTCTTGCTGACCCAACAAGAAAATTTGCAGCAAGGGTTTGCCTTGGTATTGAAAGTTGGACAGCATGCGAAGCTCTTCCACCGACTTCGCTGGGATATTCTGGGCTTCATCTACGATGAGTAGAATGCGCCGGTTGGCCTGAGCTTGTTGCATGAAATTATGCTCAATTTCCCTCAACACGCTCGCCTTAGAGGAATCACCAACCACCACACCAAAGGTGTTGGCTACCGTATGCAGCAAATCATCCTCAGACAAATTAGAAGTAACAATATTACCCACGGACAAATCGGAGTCGTCGAGATCTGCAAGCAAAGCCTGAACAAGGGTGGTTTTACCGGTGCCGACATTTCCGGTAATGACAATAAAGCCGTCACCTTGGCTTAGGCCATATTGTAGAAAGCCCAAAGCGCGCGAGTGCTCAGCACTCGGAAAAAAGAAACTGGCATCCGGTGATAGCTGGAACGGTTTCTTTGTTAGTGAAAAATGCTCTTCGTACATACGACTAGCCCTGAATGATAAATTTACTGATTTTGAGCAGACCCATAACCATACCCGTATCCATATCCATAACCGCCAGAAGCAGAAGCGCTGGCTTTATTTAATAACATGCTGACCAACTGACAATCTTCTAATTGACCTACTGCCTGCTCCACTGCCGACTGGGGGGTTTTATTGGCTTCTACCACAACGACAACTTGACCCATTCGGTGTGCCAGTACCGCAGCTTCGGTGGTTGCTATAAGTGGTGGTCCATCCACGACAATGACACGCGAATCGTCGTCGTCTGCAAGTGATTGCAACAAAACACCCATCGAATCACTTGCATAGAGTTCATCCAAATTTTCCAGATGTTCACCACAAGGCATGACATTGAGCCGATCGACGTTAGTGTCAATAGCATAGCGATGTGCAAGGGCATTACTTTGAGTGAGCAGATCGACAAGCCCTGGCTCACCATGGATGCCCAGCCAGCGGCTTAAATCACCTTTAGCTGCATCACCATCCACTAATAGTACTTTGCGATCAATTTCTGCCGCCAAACTGAGCGCCAGGTTAAGAGAAACAAAAGTTTTGCCTTCTCCGGGTAACGCGCTGGTTACAAAAATGACATTGGTCGGCTTTGTATTTACTTCCTTGATAGCTGGTTGCAGGTTAAGAAGTAGCGGACGTTTAATGCGCCTAAATTCTTGGCTTTGCTGCTGATTGCTATGACCTGGGACCAAAAAGCCATTCTCGTCCAGCCATCCAAAGTCGAGCTCGCACGATTTTCCATGAAAATGGTCATCTTTCTTGTCTGTAATTGAAAAAGCGTTTTTACTAACACCGGAACTGGCTATCTGCGAGGCTGGTGATACAGACGCTTGCGCCAGCTCAGCATCATCTACTACGACCTTATTAACCTTGGGTTTGTTTATTAAGCGCGCCGCCGCCCTTTCAATAGTGCTCATCCAATAGTACTCATGGTTGGTGCTCGTTTCGTATTGACGCCGTGGGTGTTGTTGTTCATTGAGTATTGTAAAGGCATTGGACTACCAAAGCTGTATTTTGATGTAAATTGTGCGACCCAAAACTCACAATAATGTTAGTCATGTATCTTACCCGCACATAAACGTAGCCTTGATCTGACATAATGCCATTTCACAATACCGCTTGCAGCAAAGGATACCAACCGTGGCGCTGAATCTTGATCAGGCAAACATAACTGTCATTAGACCGGAGTATGTTGGCCTACCCCACGATGAATTTAAGGAAATGTCCATTTTCGAAAAAGCAACAAAAGGCAATCATGTAATATTTGATGTTAAGCATATGTTCTCTGCTGACCAAGTTAACGGCACACTTTGATGCGAATTCTTGTCACAGGTGCTGCTGGTTTTATCGGCTCAACAACGGCACATAAATTGTTAGACCGTGGCGACGAAGTCATTGGTCTAGACAACCTCAATAATTACTACGATGTGACCTTGAAACAGGCGCGTCTAGATCGACTCAAAAACCGCCAGGGTTTTGCATTTCACTTAGTTGACATTGCTGATCAAAAAGCGCTAACCAAGGTTTTTTCAGAAACCAAGCCAGACCGAGTGATTCATTTGGCCGCCCAGGCCGGGGTTCGATATTCTTTGGAGAACCCTCATGCCTATATAGAGGCAAATATTACTGGCTTCCTGAATATTCTTGAAAATGCACGGCACATTGGCACACAACACCTCGTATTTGCATCGACATCATCAGTTTATGGGTCTAATGCACACATGCCTTTTTCTGTTCATGCCGGCGTTGATCACCCTGTTAGCCTGTATGCCGCCACCAAAAAATCAAATGAGTTGATGGCTCATACCTACGCACACCTGTTCAATATTCCCTGCACAGGACTACGGTTTTTCACCGTGTATGGCCCTTGGGGGCGACCCGATATGGCACTGTTTTTATTCACCAAGAAGATGCTCGCCGGTGAACCAATAGATGTATACAACCACGGTCATCACACCCGCGATTTCACCTATGTGGAAGACATTGTGGAAGGCATTGTGCGAACTTGTGACAAGATTGCGGAACCCCATGCTGAATGGAATGCGAAAAAACCTGACCCAGCAACCTCTGCTGCACCTT
>QIGT01000096.1 GCA_003230835.1 Gammaproteobacteria bacterium | reverse complement strand
AGTAATTAAAAGGAGACGATATGGCTTATGTCACAGTCATCGTAATGCTTGCACTGGTTGAGTACCTGTATTTTGGAGTTGCCGTGGGTGGCGCTCGGGGGCGTTTCGGTGTGTCCGCTCCCGCGGTATCCGGGAACGAAGTGTTTGAGCGTTATTATCGTGCACATCAAAATACCCTGGAGCAACTGGTGATATTTGTACCCGCCATGTTCGGCGCAGCATACTACGTGCATGAGTTACTGGCAGTTGCTGCTGGAGTTACATTTTTGGTTGGGCGAGCATGGTACTTTCGCGCCTATATTTCCGCTCCAGACAAGCGCGGCGGCGGTATGATTCTCACCATAGTGGCTAATGTCACGTTGCTGATCACGACTATTGTCGGTGCACTGTTGGTGGGTCTGAGCTAACTCCACTGCCAGCCAAGAGTACTTAGGCTGGGTAGTTTGATTTTAACCAGTGCAGTATCGCTGCGTTTGTTTCTTGTGGACACTCTTGTTGAATCCAATGTCCGCATGGGAATGAGTGTATTTCGACGTTGACGACAAAGTCCGAAAGATTATCCGCCTTAGGTACCATATCGTAGTCACCATAAAGCATGAGGGTTGGCTGGGTTATTTTTTGTGGGTAGCTGCCAATAATGTCCCAGTTTCTAGAAAAATTCCGATACCAGTTGAGTCCACCGGTAAAGCCAGCGTGATTGAAGGCATCAACGAATACTTTTAAGTCTGCATCTGCCATCAATGGATCTCCTGGCATCACATCAGCTTGTGCCATGGCTAACATAGGCATGCCTTCGAGCTGCACTGGCGGGTGATTCCATTGGTTTGTGCGGTACATATTGCGTAGAAAGTTTTCGCAGTTGTCGGCAAATACAGTATCGGCTACGCCGGGTTGGCGATTGAAATGCACGATATAGAAATCACCGCCGAGGTGAGTTTCCCAAAACCCAACCCATTCCGTTTCCCCCCGCTGCATGAAGGGTACGCTCATATTGATCACGCCACAGACCCTATCGGCGTGCATCATGGCTAGATTCCAAACAATGATGGCACCCCAATCGTGGCCCACGAAAACAGCGTCTTGATAGCCGTAGTGGTCTAGTAAGCCGACCAAATCTCCAGTTAAGTGGGTGATGTCGTAGTCGGTGACTTGGTCCGGTTTTGTCGAGTGACCGTAGCCGCGTTGATTAGGCACAATGACGTGATAGCCTGCCTCCACGAGAGGCTCGATCTGATGGCGCCAGGAGTAAGCGTGCTCTGGCCAACCATGACACAATACGAGTGGGCGACCGCTACCAGCACTGAAGACTTCGAGTTCGACCTGGTTGACGGCAATCATTTGTGGCTCGGGAAAAGACATTAATTCTCCTGGTCCATGTAGTGATGATGAATATAATACTATCTTAGGAGCGATGGCCATTGGGCCTATGAAAATGGGGCTGCGAAAAGGGGCAAAGTATGAAATTAGGTTTAAGTGTGGGTTCACTAGGAGCACCCGGTGGTGACAAGATTATCAAACTTGCCCAGCATGCTGAATTGTTGGGATACGATACGATTTGGTGTCCGGAAATTTATGGCGCCGATTGTTTTACACCGTTGGCGTGGATTGGCGCTCACACCAATAAGATCAATCTGGGTACGTCGATCATGCAAATCTCAGCGCGTACTCCGGCCAGTGCTGCTATGCACGCTGTCGCCATGGACTATTTATCCAATGGGCGTCTGATATTGGGCATTGGGGTTTCTGGACCTCAAGTGGTAGAAGGGTGGTATGGGCAGCCCTATCCTAAGCCACTGGCGAGAACGCGAGAATGGATGCAAATATTTCGGCAGATCGTGGCGCGAGATAAGCCGGTTAGCTTTAACGGTCAACACTACCAACTGCCGCTGCAAGGTGGCATGGGATTAGGTAAGTCCCTGAAGCTCATCCAACATCCTATACGCGAATCTATCCCGGTATATCTAGGCGCCGAAGGACCCAAAAATGTCGCCCTCAGTGCGGAAATATGCGATGGCTGGATACCTATGTTTATTTCTCCGTATCGTATGATGGAGGTGTACAAAGATGCCATGGCCATACGTAGCCCAGACTTCGAAATTGCCGCCGCCATTCCAGTTGTGATCGACGACGACGTTGATCGTGCGCGCGGGCAGGTGAAGCAAAATGTCGGTTTCTATGTGGGTGGTATGGGTGCCAAGTCTTTTAACGTGCACAAAGATCACATCAGTCGATTTGGCTATGCAGATGCGGCGCAACAGATTCAAGACTTGTTTATGTCTGGAAAACGAGATCAAGCTATCGCTGCGGTACCTGATGAGTTGGTGGACGAGATTGCTCTGTGTGGTCCAAAAGCGCGCATTCGTGAAAGACTACAAGCGTGGAAGGATAGTCCGGTGACCCAATTGAATATTGGCAATGCTGACCCAGATACTTTGGAATTTTTCGCCGAAGAGCTTTTATAGGAGCCTGTCCACTACTGAATGCCCATTATTCAAGGCAGTGAATCGCCAACCTCATGCCCTCAACCCGTTCACTTTCTGAGCCCTCGGTTCGTAAAAATGTCCTGTGCAGTTTTATCGCTAGCAATGCCACCTGTGTGGCTACAGGTACATTCCCGTCGCTGAAACATTGTGGGTGAGTGTGCAGAAATTTCGCAGTAGAGGTCAGTGCAGCTTGGGTAGCCTTGGCAGTTTCGTCTGCATAACTAAACGACCATTGCTTAACGCGCTGGTTGACTTCGGCTTTTTCATCTCCTCCCGCGTCTATTTCGCAGGCAGCAAATACACGGCAATCGTATTGACGACAGGTTCTTGGTCGCTGCTCGTAGATCGAACATTGCTCGTCCACCAACATAGGGCAAGTGCCTTGTTCGTTATAGCCCATGAGCATGTGACCTTTCGCTCCGCCAGGCATCGGGAAAAGTAAGTCGCTGGGAATAGCAGCAAGCGCTGTGGCTTCGTCGGGCTCAATCTGAATAAAGTAAGACGACTTGCAGCATCCATTACATGTACCACAGGTCACATCGGTAGCGGCACGGTTTTTTAAAGCGAGTTTGGTAGCACCGAGCCAGGTTGAGAAATCACCGGCAGGTATGGATTTTGAAGGGATCGAGTTCATGTTGAAATATAGGTTAGCACGGTAAAGTTACAGGTAAACTCTATTTAGGTTTATGACGACGTAACTGCTATGAAAAGACACGAATCAGGCGACACACATAGCCTTTTGGTAGGCTACATTCTGTGGATATTTGGTATTTTCGGTGCGCATCGATTTTATTTTGGGCGGCCAGTAAGTGGCACGATTTATCTTTTTACTCTGGGTTTGTTTTTTATTGGCTGGATTGTAGATCTGTTTCTGATGCCAAGTTTGGAACGTTCTGCAGATCGTCGATATCAACCTGGAGAAATAAACTACACGGTAGGCTGGGTGCTGTTGACGTTCTTGGGCGTATTCGGTTTGCATCGGTTTTATATGGGTAAAATTATTACCGGCGTGCTGTATTTGCTGACTCTGGGCTTCTTACTCGTGGGTGTCATCTACGATTGGTGGACACTGAATGAACAAATTTCTTCGGAAAATAGAGCGCGAGACCGGGACCGCTACTTTTAAAAACAGAGCCGTAATATTTCAACTCTGGTTAGAAGAAAATACCTTCAACATCGCAATAATAGCCAACGCAATCAAGCCAGCTACGTCAAAGTAAATGACTTTTAAGATAGCTCTATTAAAGTCACCGACTAAATAAGAAATAACTATGAAGCTAATCATAGAAACAAATGCCACGAATAGAGAAAAAACTTGTAAATCGGGCTTGAATGCAGAATATATGAAAAGCGACCCTAACAGCCCAAACAGCACGGCCCTATGTCTTAGTACTATTTCTAAAGTTCCGCTATCAATATTTATACCATAGAGTTTGTTAAGCGTGCCAATACCTAAGACTCCGATAATAGGAATAATATGAATAATGCCTATTACAATAAAAAGTATTTTGATGAGCATATCATATACCCTAAAAGTGGTTTAATAATGGCATTAGCTTGCTAATTGTAGTTTAGAACTTATATCAAACCTGTTTGGAAGTTGGTCAAAACCATAACCAACTTTCAATTCAGCTAAACACTACTTTCGACCATAGCTCCTACGATTAGCCGTAGCGATCGCTCTTTTCGGCATATTCAAACCGTTGGATGCCGGTTTCATTGCGCAACGATACAGTTGCCAATGCGACATTGTCATCAAGTGGGATCCCCGTGGCGTCGGCAACCCGAGTGATGCCATTAAAAGCGGATGCGACCACTAGGGTGTCTACCGTTTGTTGTCTGCCTATGGCAGATTCTATTTGAGGTCTAATTTCTGCGAGCTTCAACCAATCACTTGAGATGGCTGCTTCAGTGAGGGCGCGCAAATGTTGTGCATGCTTGACGCCAGATTCTAGCTGAGAGTCTGTGATTGAATTGATGTTGTAACTTGCGTTTTCATTCTGGCCGCTCGCCCGGAGCAGCATGGTGTGCGAGGTGGTTCAGTAAAAACATTCGTTCATAGCAGATACGCGAGCAGCAATAAATTCAGCCTGGCTCTGGCTGATCGACAGCTGTATATCTTTTAATGTGTAGTGTGGGCGAAAGGTGCCAAAAAATAATGCCACTGCACTGGGAACCAAACCCAAGGCGCGGATGATGTTTGGAACTTCTGGCAGGTGGTCTGTGTCTGTCGTGTCTGCGCCTGCTGCCAACAACGGCACCCAAGCGCCAGCTTCCACAGCGTCTTGATTGAAATTTTTACCTACGCGTCCGCGAATTGATAAGGGCAGGTTGGGCACCCCTTGTCCTAACGAGTTATGTAAGGTATCGATGATCACCGCGCTGGTGACGACGCTGACAATTTCAACATAGGCTTGTTTGGAGATGGTCTGGGTGGTGTGGTCGAACCAGGATTTAGTCAGACGCCCTGGGTCTGTGCGAATGCGATGAATCATCTCCACGATGGTGTTGTCTAGGCTTGAGTGGCCATCATGCTCTCCGCTGATGGCGTTGGGGCTTATGGCAGACTGTCGAGCCTCGCACAGTTTGCAACCAATAGCTTGCCGGGAGATGCGCACCATCTCTAGGCGCTGGGCTCCGGTAAAAAAATCGCCTGGAGCAGAAATAGTTTGCCAGGCTTGGGCATGCGCTTGGTTGAGTTGAGTACTCAAAGGCAAATGGTCTGGATACATAGAAATGTCTCTTCACGCCCACCAAGATCGCTCAGAGTGTAAGCCACTTGATTACCGACGGCAAACCGGCGAACCTGCCGCTTCGATAAGATGGGCGTGTGAATGAGCGAAAAGAAACATCAAGGACCTAAACCGATTGGGTTCGATACGTTGGCGTTACATGCGGGTCAATCCCCGGATCCAACTACGGGTGCCCGCGCGGTACCGATCTACCAAACTGCGTCGTTTGTATTTCCAGACTCCGACTATGCAGCCGGCTTGTTCAACCTCGAACGAGCTGGGCATGTTTACTCGCGCCTTTCTAATCCGACCAATGCCGTATTGGAAGAGCGTATGGCGGCGTTAGACCAAGGTGTCGGTGCGATTGTCACTGCCAGCGGACAGGCGGCCATGCATCTCGCAGTAGTGACATTGTTGGGCGCTGGCGATCACATTGTTTCATCTCAGTCACTGTACGGGGGTACGCACAATTTATTGGCTTACACACTCAAGCGGTTCGGAATCGAAACGACCTTTGTCAATCCGCGAGATATGCAGGCATTTGAGGAGGCCATTGCGCCCAATACCAAGTTGGTGTTTGGTGAGATATTGGGCAATCCTGGATTGGAAGTGCTGAATGTGCCGGTGCTTGCAGACCTCTGCCACCGAAATGGCTTACCGCTGTTGGTAGATGCGACCTTTTCAACACCTTATCTGTGTAAACCAATTGAGCTGGGTGCCGATTTGGTTTTGCATTCTGCGACCAAGTTTCTAAGTGGGCATGGCGTGGTGATTGGCGGTGTGCTAATTGACGGGGGCACGTTTGATTGGGAAGGCAGCGGTAAATTTCCGACCCTCACAGAAGCCTACGACGGCTTTCATGATCTTGTGTTTGCTGAAGAGTTTGGTCCCCAGGCATTTATTACGCGAGCTCGTAAAGAGGGGCTCAGAGATTTTGGCGCCTGTATGGCTCCCATGACAGCCTTTCAGATACTCCAGGGTTTAGAAACCTTGCCGTTACGAATGGCCAAGCATGTGTCTAATACTGAAATCATAGTTGAGTTTCTGGCCGGACATGAGATGGTTGAGCGGGTCAGCTACCCGGGCTT
>QIGT01000160.1 GCA_003230835.1 Gammaproteobacteria bacterium | reverse complement strand
CCGTTGCGTCAGTGATCAAGTTCGTCCGTGTTCTACGCGGGCTGCACTGTTGATCCATGGGGAGCGCAATAAACGGCCGATCTCGCGTTGCCTCAAAGCAGCAGCGCGAACGCGCGCTTTTTAAAAGCGCGGCGCCCACGCCGCCAGACGATCCGGCGGCGCTCATTTGACAAGCCAAACCGGCGCGCTTAAGCCAGCCGTCCCCTGCCCAGATGGCGGAATTGGTAGACGCGCTGCGTTCAGGTCGCAGTGGCCGCAAGGCCGTGGAGGTTCAAGTCCTCTTCTGGGCACCAGGCACCCTTTTCACCCTAGAGCATACCAACACCTAATTCACTGTATTTAATACATTATTACGCTTTCTTGCTCTCAACATGGAACACTGATATCCACCATTTCACACATTTCATAGTGGACTGTTTGGTGGACTGGTGGTCAAGTACAACACTCTCACTCAAATGAAAGCCAAGTCGCTACCGGCTGGGAAGCACAACGATGGCCAAGGTCTTTGGCTGGTCAAATCGAGACCAGAAGCTGGCAAGTGGGTGGTGCGTTTGATGGTGGGTGGCAAGCTCCGTGAAATGGGTTTGGGTAGGTGGCCTGACACCAGCCTTGCCGAAGCCCGCCAACGGGCGTCTGAAGCCCGCAAGCAATTACGAGCTGGCTTTGACCCCATCCAGGAACGGCAAAAGCAAAAACACCTCACTACCGCTATGACTGTGCGGGAAGCAGTTGAAAGTTGCTTCAAAGCTAAACAAGCAGAACTTAAAGGTGATGGAAAAGCTGGTCGCTGGCTATCACCCCTGAAAATCCATGTGCTACCCAAGATTGGCAAAGAACCGATTGAGGCTCTCGATCAACACACCTTATTGCGGGTGCTGGAACCGATTTGGCATACCAAGCCTGACACGGCGCGCAAGTCGATGAACCGGCTAAACCTGACACTCAAACACGCAGCAGCCTTTGGCCTTAATGTTGACCTGCAAGCCGTAATGAAAGCCAGAGCCCTACTCGGCAAACAACGTCACTCCACTGAGCATATTCCCTCTCTTTCGTATGAAGAAGCGCCAGCCTTTTATCAGATGCTCTGC
Source organism: Gammaproteobacteria bacterium (assembly GCA_003230835.1). Lineage (GTDB taxonomy): Bacteria > Pseudomonadota > Gammaproteobacteria > Pseudomonadales > Azotimanducaceae > UBA4421. The sequence goes on along the minus strand of QIGT01000160.1, from coordinate 5,441 downwards.
CAGGAGACGGTGGCTTCGTGTTTGGCGTTGCGTTTTCTGATGCTTACCCTGGCCAGAACCAGTGAAATTCGCTTCGCTCGGTATGCGGAGATTAATGACAATGTGTGGATTATTCCAGCAGAACGAACAAAAACTAGTCGAGAGCATCGAATTCCGTTAGTTCCGGAAGCACTGAAAGTATTGAAGCTGGCAAAGCAATCCAAAGATCAGCAGTTATTGTTCCCGTCTTCACACGGGAAACCCATGTCTGATGCCACCATGTCTAAATTCATGAAGGAACGAGGATTTGCAGCCAGACCGCATGGCTTTAGAAGTTCATTTCGTAGCTGGTCGGAAGAGAAAACTGACTTTGCGTTTGAAGTGAAAGAAGCCTGTCTGGGTCACACGGTTGGTTCTGAGGTGGTGCGGGCTTATCAGCGCTCTGACTTACTCGAAAAGAGACGAAAGTTGATGGAGGCTTGGTCAGCTTTTCTGCTGAGTAAAAAGAAACGCTAGATAACATAAACGTTGCAAAACCAATTTATGCGAAGAATTGACCCATCAATAATATGTGAGTAACGTAACAAATACATTTATCTCGGAGGGGGCTCATGTTGCGTTTATTCATCACTATTTTGTCTGTTGTATTTGTATTTTTCTCATCAGCGCAGGCTGCGATTGTAACCTATGCGCTGACTTCACTTGGCGGCAATGACTACTCGGTTGAGTTTTCAGTTGAAAACAATACGCTTGGCGCACCAATTGAAGAATTCACCATTTTCTTTCCGGTTGGTGACTACGAAAACATTTCGATTCTTGCTTCACCGCTGGATTGGGATGGGTTAGCGATTGAACCTGATATTGGTATCCCTGACGATGGCTTTGCCGACTGGTTGGCGTTGGGAGCACCAATTGCTGTTGATGCCACCCTTGGTGGCTTTGTTGCCATGTTCACCTATCTTGGGTCAGGTGCGCCGGGTGATTTCTTGTTTGACATCATTGATCCGAATACTTTTGCCACTCTAGAATCAGGGGTAGCTACGTTAGCTGCTGGAACACCGATTCCGATACCAGGGGCAGTATGGTTGTTTGGGGTTGGATTGGCTGGTTTAGTTCGCCTAAAACGTAGTCACTAAACGTTAGTATCAAGTCTGGGCTGAATTGCCATTGTATGGCATGATTGGGATACTGATTACTTATGCATGAACGACCTTCTAAATACCTTAAGTTTGCCCTCGGTGGAGTGACTGCCTTGATTGTGTTGGCGGTGGGTGGTGCGATGGCGCAAACCAATGGGCTTAGTATTGCTGGATATGATCTAGTCTCCAAAAAACGAGTGGATCGGACTACGTTTGAGTATGAATACGCGGTGGATGTTGCGAATGGTACGGACAGTGATGTTGAGAATGTGTCAGTCACAGTGTCTTCCACTTCACCAAATGTGACAGTGGTGGATGGGACGGCGGACGTTGGTTCGATTGCTAGTGGGACGACCGCGACGAGTGGTGATACGATTGCGGTGGAGGTGGATCGGCGGAATAGATTCGACCCCAATGCGTTACAAAGTACGATTTCGGCAGCATCGTCTGCTGTTGAAGAAATCATTCCCACTACTGGTGGGACAATTGGCGTTGGCAATTTCGCAGATATCACTTTCGCGGACGGAGCATTTTCCAGTTCAACATTAGTAAAAGCTGAACTAACGAACCTAGATGATTATCGACAAGCCTTTGACGAAACAACTTACATCTTCGGCGTTGCGGAAACCTTCGGCACAGTTCTCAAGTTAGATGTTGAATTCGAACAGCCAAATGAACCGGTCACAATTGAAATAACCTTGCCCCAAGCCTTTGTAAGCACAATACAAGGAAATCAGGTTATTCTGATCTTCGCCGCAAGAACCAGCAGCAGTAATCTGGAATTGCCATATCCCTATTTTGAGTTGTTAGATGCAGTATTTGATTCGCAGACAGATGTTTTAAAATTTGAAGCCGTAGCCGCTGACTTTACGCGCATTGGCAACACTCAGAGTAATCTTTCCGGTATGTTTGTAGTTGGTCTTTCCCGACTGTAAACGCCAGATATTGATCGAGGAGATTGGCGTAATGCAGCGTTCGACTATTTTGCTCTGTGTCGCAGCGGTTGTAAGCCTGAGCGATGAAACGCTAGCGCAAGGGGACGCATCGTGCAGCGCTGCTAGTGTTGTTTGCCCCATTCGAGGTGGTTGCGATCGCCCAGGGTCGGGGTTTGGAATCCGAGACGGTTCAGATCCAAATGTCCCAGCGAACCACCCCGCCCAAGATTTTCCTGGTGCTCAGGGAACTGGAATTTTAGCCGCCGCGACAGGTGAGGTAGAGCGGTCATATAGTTCAGTCACATATGGCGAGACGATAATTTTAAAGCATGGTGACGGGAGCTCAACGTTATACGCTCACTTAAGAGAACGCTTTGCTTTTGCGGGCGATGGTCCAGTTACTCAAGGTGATTTAATTGGTTCAATGAATAATACTGGAATATATTCACAAGGAAACCATTTGCATTTTGAATATGCACCATTTGGGCAGATCATTAAATCGTCCGCCCGTATTGATCCACTTCCTTGCATCGTACCGTTTAGAGATGAATTCGACAGCTATCGCATAAGTGGTTTTCCATCTCCCGGACCATGGGAATTCGTGGACAATTCATTTGGCGCTGGGCAATTCAATCAGGTTCTTTCAACCGAGCAAGCGGTTTCAGGAACTAGGTCGATGAAACTTGAAAGTGCACCAGATCTTAACGCGAGTATTTTTGCCGAGTATTTGCGTTCCGATATCACGACGCTGGAGGCGTCAATTTTTCCGACCCGGGACGACAGCAAAAATGCGAGTTTGGCTTTGCTGACGGATTCCGGAGATATTGCTGGTGTCACCTTCTATCCCGACGGAAGAATTGCGCCCACCGACACTACGACCGACACCATAGAACCAGTAACGATAAACACGGTTGCCCCCTATAGTGCGAACGAATGGACAAGGGTAAAGCTTGAACTCGACAATCGACTTAACCTCTACTCTATAGTTGTCAATGGATCGCGCGTAGCATCCAATTTACTACCGCAACCAGCAAACAACCCATTCACAAGCATCCCCAATAATTCACTTGTGATTTCGTCACTTAACAATGCCTTGCTGGGTGGTGGGAGCGGTGCGGGAGGGACCGTTGTATATTTCGATGACGTCACGTCGAATTCGGTGGTAATTAATGAGCAGCCCAACCATCTGCTGAACCCATCAGGTTGCGATGCTGTCAATCCAACTGCCTGCGATAATGCGGGCGGCGCTTGGGTTTTCGGGCAAACGTTTGCAGCAGAGACGCCTACAGTTCGTGGGGTTAGGTTTTATATCGGATATAACAGCAATCCCTTGGACAGTCGAAGCGGTCTAGCTGATGTTGCATTTCTTAATCTCTATCAAGTTAACTCTGACAATACCGTCACCCTACTGAAGAGTGAGCAAGTTCAAAATGCTGGAGAACTCTCCGAAGGTCTTAGCACGTTTTCTTTCTCAACTGCCGTTCCAGTGTCGGTTGGAAACACCTACTTTATTGCTTTAAAAGCTGATGACCGATATGGCATGGGATTAACTGATCCCAGTTCTCTTTCAACTTATCCACTCGGTTCACAAGCATTTATCCGAACAGATGGAACGTTTTTAATCCATCCCTCAAATCGGGATGTGTCTTTTGCGATACTGAATTAAGGCATAAGGAATTCATTTCAGAAACAAACGACAATATCTTCTTCGCCATTTTGGCCATCATTTCTACCCCTAGCGCCTTCTCTATTGCTTCAAAATTCGAGAAGTGGGTTTGGAAAGTTCGATGGATATTAATCAACCCCTTCACCCAACGGATGCTTCCCAATCTCCGCCCGCAGATGCTTCGCGCTCGCATGCGCATAAATCATCGTGGTTTCAATTTTGCTGTGCCCCAGCATTTTCGATATCGGAATAATGTCACACCCTCCTTCCACCATCAGCGTGGCAAACGTATGCCGCAATTGGTGAATGGTGAAATGGATACCGGAGGCTTTTCTAAGCTGCTTAACGATGTAAAGTAAGCCTGCTTCGGTCAGGGCGCGACCTCTAGCGGCCGAGACAAAGAATTCTGGCACGGTTAGCCGCAAGCGTTTTCGTTCTTCGACATAACGACTTAGGCTTTGTGACAGCGTATAATTCATGGGAACCATCCGGTCTTTCCGGCCCTTTCCTTGACGAACAAAGATCGTCATATTCTCGAAATCCACATCCATAAAACGTAGATTTAATAACTCCATTTTCCGCAAGCCCGCGAATATATACACTGAAAAGATAGCGTGGTTGCGATAGCGTAAATATTGATTCGAGTACGGATAGTTATAGACGCTCTCTAACAAACGATGAGCATCTTGTTCGTTAAGGTATTTTGGTACGCGGTATTCTAATCTTGGCAGATCGATATCAATTGCCGGATTTTCTTTTAGGTAATCATTCTTTATACACCACTCGAAATACACGCGTAGTTTTTTGTGAATGGTATGAGTAGTGCTCGCTTTCCACGCGCACTCCGATCGGCCATGCAGGATGTATGCTCGCACGCTGTTGGCGGTAGCTTCGTGGATGGATTGCAGGTTAGAAAACTTTTGGTAGGCGCGAATGATCGTGCGAGAGGCTTTTAATGTCCTTAGTGATTGGCCGCGCAGGTGTTCACACTCATGCAGGTATTGCTGCAAGATTAGGTCTGGGTCTTTCATATTTGTGGTTGTTAGGGCAGCCTTTCGAGTGAGCAAATGAGAAACAGAAATCCGCACTCGGCAATAAAAAACTAATGCCGTCAACGCTCGGATTTCTATCAAAAACGATTCAGCCAGTCGCTTTTTTTCAAAAATCAATTTGCTAACAAAGGATAAAATGAGAAGAAGTCTTCTACTCGCTCACATCCTGGAAATCGGGGTTCGATTCCCCGTGGGATCACAGTGATAACAAAGGCTATTTTGCATAAATCGCCGTCAAAACCAGAGCGCCATGTACGACCGATTTTCGGGTAATTATCGTGCTCAAACAAGCGTCAAAAAGCAGGCTGCCGGTTTGATAAATTGAATAAGAAGAACGCCTACAAACCATGATACAAGTTGGTTATAAACTATCAAGCGACAACGCCTGTACGCTATCTTGCACATCCGCGACCCCAAGCGAGCGCAGGTAGGTTTGAGTCATTCGTAAGTCGCGATGCCCCATCAGATTTTGTATCTTCACTGCACTCACATTGTTTCTTCCCAACATGCAAGCGAAGGTATGTCGGAATTGATGTAAGTGAAATCGCACGCCGGAAGTCTGGCGAGTTTTTTTGACCCAGTGCAATAGTCCATGTTCTGTTAGTTGCTGACCACGACACGACACCCACAAATACTCGCAATTGATTCTGCTCTTTCGGCGTTCAACGAT
>QIGT01000431.1 GCA_003230835.1 Gammaproteobacteria bacterium | reverse complement strand
GTCAGTTGAATATTACGGATGGTGCAGAACACTTGGGCGTAACTCGCAATACGTTGTCGCGTGTTATCAACGGACTGGCGGGTATTTCCCCGGACATGGCGTTGCGTCTGAATAAAGCGTTCGGCGGAGGGGCTGAGATCTGGGTGCGCATGCAAGCCAGTTACGATCTTGCGCGAGCGCGAGAGCACGAAGACGAAATCAACGTAAGACGGTTGAAATTTGCGTAAAGAAGGGCTGTATTGCTGTAGGTGTTTTGGCTTTCACCATTCTACCGATTCCTATCACCCTGAGATTGTTTGAGTTGATGCCGGTGAATGGAGATCCCTAACATATCTGCGGTACCCACTTTCTGCAAAGCTAAGCCCCGCCCGCCGGCACTTCGCTAGGGACCCGTGAGGTCGCATAGTTTTGTATATACGGTGTATTGACATTAGGGTGTGGAGTTTTAAAATACACCTATGCCTAAAACTGAACAGCTGCAAATACGCGTCAGCGCTGAGCAAAAGAGGAAAATCAAAACTCAGGCTGCTTTGGCGGGCGAGGACGTTTCCAAGTGGGTACTGCGCAAGTTATTGCCGCCCCTGGCGGATGAGTTTCAGCGACTTATTGACAACCTCGCACAGAACCAATCGAGCTGTACTATTGCGCTTGCCGATCTTCACGACTTCCTCGAATCCTTAACGGCAAGAACTCTTGCTGCGGCGATCCAAGGCGCAAACCCCCAGGCACTGCCAGCTTTTGAGGCAAACTATCTTGCCGCCATGGTGGATTATGCATGTGCAAGAAAACAAGTTATCCCACCTGCTTGGGTGGGCCAAATCTGCCCGCTATTGTCGCCCTGGTTCGCTTCAGAACTTGTAGGCCTGCGGCTGTATTTGCTTGTTAGTTCGCCGGCTCCTTTTCGCCAGCGCAACTTGTTTGTTGATAGTACATTGGGGGCTAGGATTTAATGGCACTCGATAGCAAAGATATTCAAAAGTTACTTAAGCTGCTAAACAAGGAGCTAGATCAACTTCACGTCACCGGCGAATTGTACCTCGTCGGCGGCGCTGTTATGTGCCTTGTTTTTGATGCACGACAGAGCACCCAAGACCTAGACGCTTTTTTTAAACCGACTGAGGTAATTCGCAAAGCGGTAGCGAAGATCGCAGCGCGAGACAACTACCCGCACGACTGGCTCAACGATGCCGTTAAAGGTTTTATGAGTGAACACGGGGATTATCGAACATTTTTGGAACTCTCCAACCTAACCGTTATGACAGCCACACCAGAATATTTGCTGGCCATGAAGAGCATTGCGATGCGGCTAGGCGCCGAATTTCATGATGAGACGGATATAAGATTTCTGCTTAGGTACCTAAATGTTATCCAGTACGAACACGCCTTGGATATTATTACTCAGTACTATCCAATGAAGCGGATACCACAAAAAACGCTTTATGCATTGCAGGAGATCCTTGAAAAATGACTATGGGTAAGCAAACAAATTAAAGTCGTTATGATGAATCGCAAAATCATATCTATTCTGAGGATAGTACGCATTAGAGCGCTTTTTGAGAAATTGTTGGTGTACTGTGGTGGACGGTTTTGGAAGATGCAGATTGAATTTACGGGCGGCGTTGAGAAATGCAGAGAAATCTTCAGCAGCACGTGGACAAAGTCGAGTGAGATTAGAGGTTAATCTGGCAGGTTCAAGCCGCGAACTGGATCGTGAAGTGCACGACCAATTCCGGATGGTCGAGAAAGGATGACTACTTCAATTAATTTGAGGCGGAGGCTAAGAGCACGTTATCCGGAAATTCGTAGGAGCCATCGGTCAGACAACATGGCGTTGCGCCTGAATAAGGTGCTTGCCGGAGGGGCTGAAATTTGCGTGAGGCCACTACAATCATTGACGTAGGATTGATCATTCCGTACCAAACACTGTTTGTCAGTAGTGTTTGGCCGAGGTAGTGACATCGTTGGCTAGCTTTGTCATCCTGAACTACGGCAATTCGAAAAGAGGATAGAAAATGAGTGAAACAGGAAAGTGTTTATGTGGGGCTGTCAAATTCACTGCTGAAGATATCGATACCCACGTTCATGCCTGCCACTGCTCTATGTGTCGTGGCTGGACAGGGGGTCCCATGTTGGCAGCGTCGGTGGGCAGCGTCGAATTCTTTGGTGATTCGAACATTAAGCGTTATGCCTCTTCAGAATGGGCGGAGCGTGGTTTTTGTGCGCAGTGTGGGAGCAGTTTGTTCTACCACTTGAAAGAACCGAATATGTACATCATGGCCACAGGCTGCTTTGACAATGCGGAGCAATTCTCCTTGGCTGGAGAAATATTTATCGATGAAAAGCCATCGTCCTATGACTTTGCTGGAGACCATCCTCGTTTAACAGGAGAAGAATTCTTGGCTTCTATGGCAGGCGCAGGAGATTCCTAGATAACCACGAGCAAGTTTGTTCGACAACTGATCTGAATGTAGTATTCACCGCAAAATTGATTTGATGTAAAAAACTTAATCTAGCGGAGGTCGTGATAAACGGTATGAGTGAACACTATCGAGGACAAGAAACAGGACAACAGGACAACTCAGAACAATCGCATTTTGATGTTGTCATTGTCGGTAGCGGTTTTTCTGGTCTGTTATGCACAACCTATTTAAAAGACGCCGGCATCGAAAATGTTTGCATTTTTGAGATGATGCCATCGGTCGGTGGCGTATGGAGTAACGGTGGCGTTGGCGCCTATCCGGGTGCAGCTTGCGATGTTCCCGCATATACTTATTTGCCGCTTTTGGACCGCACCGGATTTATACCCTCAAAAAAATATGTAAGTCAGTCTGAAATTGCCGGCTATGCGGAATTGTTGGTCGACCATGTTGGCATTCGCGATAAGATAAAGTTTTCAAGAAAAGTCGTGGAGCTGGCTTACATAGGAAAGGGTGAGAAGGTGTGGCAGATTACCACTGTCGATCCCACGACAGGTGAATCAGCAGAAGTTGTAACTGCTCAACATGTTGTACCCGCCAACGGACCGTTGTCGAGCCCGCGTTTACCGGAAATTCCAGGCATGGAAGCTTTTAAAGGTGAGAGTTTCCACACTGCTCAGTGGGATCATTCGGCTCCCCTCAAAGGAAAAAACGTCGGGGTGATAGGAACAGGCGCATCGGCTGCCCAAGTCATCACCACGATCGTTGATGAAGTGGCATCGCTCACGGTTTTTCAGCGAACTCCGACTTGGTGTCTTCCTCGCGACGATGAGCCTACACCGCCAGAAATTGAAGCCAAATTTAAACAGGGTGGCTATGGCGAGAAGCTTCGCTATGTAGACTGGAAAGGAGAATTTCCTCCTGAAGAAGTATTGTTTACCTTCGAAGCGCTACACGACGAAAAGCAAAACTCAGCGATTTGCGATGGCATTAAAGCACGGATTGAATCAGATGTTAGTGACCCTGAGTTGGCGCGACAGCTTACACCAGACTATCCGTTCTTTTGTAAGCGAGCCCTTTTCATAGATGACTACTATACAACCTACAATAAATCGAATGTTACGTTGGTGGATGATGCAGGCGGTGTTGTCAGGGTCAATGAGACAGGTGTAGAAATTGCTCGGGGTGAAAAATTTGATTTTGATGTCATCATTTATGCCACCGGTTTTGACAGTAATTTTATTCCTTTCCTGATAAAAGGCAAAAATGAGACAACCCTTGCAGATAAATTTGGAGCTAACGAAAGCAATAACTTTCAAATGGTCAGTCCGCAATCACTGTGGGGTATTCATGTCCATGCAATGCCGAACCTATACATGATGATTGGTCCGCAAAGTCTGAATCCGGTAACCAACGTGACGTTGCTTTGTGAACAACAATCTAAATATATCGCCAACCTCGTAGCGAAGATGAAAGGTAACAATCAGCTTGAAGTTGAACCGAACATCGAGGCTGTCGATAATTGGACTGATCTTTGCGAGACGTCATCCCAAGGTAAGGTGTGGCTGCGCTGTAACAACTGGTATATGAAAACGACGAAATCAGATGCCGCTGCAGGAAGAGAGCGGTCATCCGGTATGTGGATGGCATCCTATGTAGACTACCTTGAGCATGTGTTAGGTGAAAAGGGTGGTTCTCAAGAACAGTTACTGAGGTATCAATAGCTTATGGGGAAAGATGGTTCACTTTCCTTTGATTACCGTCTGCACAAAGACGGGAGCGTACAAATATTACGCCACCAACGACTAGCGATCACGTTACGTGGAGGTGCTGCGGATAAGTTTGTCGCAAAAATCGAAAACTTGGACGCACAACAACGGCAGTTGCTCATGGCGCGAGCTACTGGCCAGTTTAAATTTGGCAATGAACGTCTAGGTAAGGAAAAAGGACGTAGATAGAATCAACAAATGTGCCGTAGCAGCAGTAGCCTTACCTGCCGACGTCAATACAGAATGGTGGCGGTCCGTCTTCTAGCAAGTTACGAAGGTGTTGGCCGAAGGTCAGCGGGACAAATATATCTTCGCTGGCCAAAATGTCATCAAGTGACCACCATCGAAAACCACGGAAAATGTCTTTTTCTTGTTGCGCTGGGTTAGCTGAACTATCGGCTTCAAACTTGGCCGTGACGACAAGGAAATATTGCTCTGTCTGATCATAAGCTTGACCGTGAATGTGAAATTTCTGCCGCCGGTGCCATACAGGACCAACGACGTCGGTGTGGTGTGCAATCTGGAGGCGGGTTTCTTCTGCTACTTCGCGAATTAAGCCCGTCTTTGGGTCTTCACCGGCTTCCAAGCCTCCGCCGGGTGCAAGCCAAATCAAAGCGCCGCTGTCGGGAATGTGAGTGCGGATAAGCAACACTTCCTGGGTGGATTTGCTCAGTAAGATGGCGCGTACTGCCTTTCGATGCTTAAATTGTGGGATGTTTTTTGCTCCGATTTAGGATACAAAGATTAAATATCCAACTATATAGAGTAATTCTGATATGAGCGCATTTGAAGTAGCTAAAAAATTCTTTGCGGCCTGTGAGGCACCGAAAGGCTGGGCGGGGTGCGAACAATATGTGGCCCCAGGTGCTGTTTTTAGCGCTCAAAGTGAGCCGCTAACAGAAATCACAACGGTAGAAGGGTATTGTGAATGGTTGAAGGCATTCGGCACTGTGACAGCGCCTGGTGCAGAATACGAGTTACACAATGCCAGCTTTGATGCCGATACCAACACGGCTATGTTCTTCGCCACCTATCATGCACGACACACCGGCGACGGCGGTCCTGTGCCACCCACCCAGCAACAAACTCACTCCCACTACGTGTATGCCATTACCATGAACGACAACAACAAAGTGGCCAGCATGATTAAGATTTGGAATGCACCTTGGGCCCTGGGTGAGTTAGGTTGGGGTGGTTAATCCCAGCTACTGGTCGCTCGACGAATCATATCCATGGCAACTTCAAGCGCCTGGGTTCGCTGCGGCCATGTCTTGCCGCCGGTGCCAATACGCAGGGTATTAATTCCAGCGTCCTTAAACGCGCGTAGTCGTTGGCCGACCATTTCTTCGGTGCCAATTAGGTTGGACATGAGTACCAAATCGTCAGGCACACGGCTGATGGCCTCATCACGCTTACCGGCGATCCATAAATTCTGCACTTCTTTGGCGGCATCTTCGAAACCGGCGCGGCAATAGGCATCGTTATAGAAGTTGGTTTTAGGTGATCCCATGGCGCCTAAGGTAAATGCCATCGCAGGCTTGCGCTGGGCTACTAGGCGCTCTACATCATCGCTGATTTCGAAGTATCCGCCGGTTTGTAGGTCGAGATCCTTGAGGGTTCTGCCTGCCTTACTTGCCCCAGCTTGTAGATCATCGAAGAACACTTCTTTGTGTTCAGGTAGGAAGCACGTACCAAGCCAGCCATCTGCCATCTCACCGGTCATTTGCAGGGACTTGGGGCCCAGCGTGGCAAGATAGATGGGTAGCTTAGGTCGTGGCGGTTGCGATAAACGTATCGGCTTACCCTCTCCACCGGGTCTTGGCAGTAGATAGTGTTCTCCTTCGTAAGCCAATTTCTCTCCAGCCAAGCCCAGACGTATTATATCCACGCATTCTCTGAGCCGTGAAAGAGGTTTGGCAAAGGCAGCACCGTGTAAGCCTTCCACAACTTGTGGGCCGCTGACGCCAAGACCTAGTATGAAACGACCCTTGGAGACGGTGTCGAGGCTTTGTGCGGTCATCGCAATCATGGCGGGGACCCGAGCGCTAATTTGTAAAATGCCGGTACCGAGTTTGATTTTTTCAGTCTTCGCTGCGAGGTAGGCGAGAGGAACAATGGCGTCCATGCCCCAAGCTTCTGCGGACCAAGCTTGATCTACACCTGCGCGATCTGCTGCCACTGTATAGTCAAC
>QIGT01000077.1 GCA_003230835.1 Gammaproteobacteria bacterium | reverse complement strand
CCCACTTTTCTGCCAACGGATCACGCTCGTCACAAAAGAGAATTTCTTCGCCATGGGCTCTGCCTGGCGCCAGAATCAGCAATGCGCCTGGTTCTAAAAAACCACTGAGATAGTAGAAATCGCTGTCTTGGCGAAATAGGTATTGCACATCTCGATTGCGTCGAGCAGGCGTCGCCGCGGGAATCACCGCGATTGACCCCGGCGACATCATGCTCATCAAGTGTTGTCGGCGCTTCTTAAACTCCAAGGTAGACATTACTGCGGCTCATCACCCCGAGAAACTTGATCAGACATGAGCGTCATGCTCAACACAGTCGCGACACGAACATATTCATATAACTCCATGAATGATGACTCATCTTCTTCGCCGCCTTCAACCTGCTCGTCCATACTGCTGATGCTGGCGTAATCCCGCAGCACTTCTTGTACATCTTGCGGCAGCGTGTCCATGGTAGCCAGTTCACCCACCGCAGCACCAAAGCCACTTAAAAAACCAGCGGAAAAATCTGCGATGTCTTGCAGCCGCGTCACCAATGATTCTTCGTCATCGGCAACCAGCGGTGCGAAACTCATATCCTGTGCATACAAGCCGTCTAAGGTAGCGCTAACAAATTCTTCAACAGACGCTTGGTCTGCTAAACCTTCGGTCCCCGCAAGCTGCACAAACTCCTCAATTGAAAATTGTTCAGAGTTGGCGGCTGCCATGCCGCAGACCATGCCATGCAACTCAGCCGCGCCAATAGAAGACGAAGCAGCTTGGGCTTTTTGCAGTAATTCTTGGTCCACCATAAAGGGCTACACAAAGCGAGAGAATCAGCGCAAACTATCGCCTACAAACGCTTGAAATGCCACAATTCATGGGATTTAGATAAAGAAAAGCATGCAAGCGCAAGAAGCAGAAAGAAACACAAAGAAAAATAATAGGGAAGAAAGAGAAGGTCATCGTGGAATTAGATCAACTGAACAAACTCGAGCAACATGTAGATGAGTTACTCGTGCTTACCCAAGTGCTTGGAAAGGAAAATCGAGCCTTACGCACGCAACAAAAAAACTGGACTACCGAAAGAGCCAAGCTTATCGAAAAAAACGAACTGGCAAAAAATCGGGTCGAATCTATGATTACTCGACTCAAAGCACTGGAGAAAGACTGAGACTATGAGTAATGCGTTGAATACGGTGACAGTGACGATTCTAGAAAAAGACTACCAAGTGAGCTGCCCGCCTGAAGAAGTAGATGCCCTGACCAACGCGGCACGCTACCTCGATGAAAACATGGCAGATATTCGCGCTTCAGGCAAAGTGGTAGGGCTTGATCGCATAGCCGTCATGGCTGCATTGAATATCACCAACGATTACCTACTTGGCCAAACAACAGTGAATAGCAATCAAGATGCAGTGGAGTCACGTATCAATCAGCTCAACGAACGGGTTGGCAACGCGCTTGCTCAACACAAGCAACTCAATCCCTAGTCTGCACCTGCCAAGCATGTAAAGTACAAAAACTGCAAATCGTTACCCACATCTCACTCCCAAGCTTAAGCGAAAAACAAGACTTTGACACAGCGAATTTAGCGTTATACTTCAACTGCTCCTGGGGTGTTTGCCAGTTGGTCGCGTCCTTGAGCCGTTAGAGATAACTTAGGAGACTTAGCGTCACCATCAGTGTGCATACCCAACTTCATGGGTCGCCTTCGATGTTGCATGAGCCTCCGCCTTGAACCATAACGGTTCAGGGCAAACCATCAGCGGCATTTCCGGGAGCTTCACTATCTATGTCTGCCAGTCGACCAGAACTTCGCACCCTGTATCGAACGCAACGCAACAATTTGTCTGTAAACGAAAGGTTGCCTGCACAGAAGAATATTGCACACCAACTGAAGCAACATCCTCGTGTTAAATCCTCTACCTGCATCGCAGCTTATTGGGCGACAGACGGCGAAGTAGATCTCGCCGAGTGGATGATGGGTCAGACCCAGGTCACCGTCACCTTACCCCGCATGGGCTCCAACAAAACCATGCAATTTTATCGATTGGATGCCACTGACACCTTAGTCAGAAATCAATTTGGCATCTTAGAGCCAGGCGCAACGGCGCAACTGATCTCCAGCCAAGAGATTTCCGTTATGTTAGTGCCCCTGGTGAGTTTTGATGCCATGGGCAATCGGCTCGGCAGGGGAGGCGGCTACTATGACCGTTTTCTCAGCGCACTGGCCCCGCGTCCCTACTTAGTTGGGGTCGGCTTTGCCTGTCAGCAACACCCTAAACTAACCGAGCAGACCTGGGATGTGCGCATGGATGCTGTGGTCACAGAAAATGCATTTATGGAGTTCAATTAATGGCTGTTCGAAAGATCATTCGTATGGGGCATCCAAACCTGCGCCACACTGCAGCAGAAGTGCCTTCAACCAGTATCGGTAGTGACGAGTTGAGCCGTTTGATCGATGACATGATCGACACCTTGCACGACTATGGCGGCATTGGCTTAGCCGCACCCCAAATTGACGAACCTCTTCGCTTAGCCATCATCGAGATACCCGGTGGTCCCAGTCGCTACGGTGACCTTACGCCATTACCGCTGACCACATTCATTAATCCCAATATCGAAGTTCTAAACCAAGACTCAGCTGGGTTTTGGGAAGGATGTTTGTCTGTACCTGGTCTGCGCGGATATGTGGAACGCCCGCAACACATTCGGGTCGACTACACCACGGTCGAAAATCAAAGCGCAACGCTAGAACTGCAAGGCTTTTGCGCAACAGTCTTCCAACACGAGTTCGACCACTTAGACGGAAAGCTGTACATCGATCACATCAAAGACCGCACAAAACTCGTCTTCGAAGAAGAGTACATACGTTATTGGGCGGAAGAATCTAACGATTAACCGAAGTGGGCTTAACTCAAGAACAACCGGTAAGCCGGGTTTTGGGTTTCTTCCCAAAATCGATAGCCAATGCGCTGCAGATAAGAAACGAGCCGCACCCGGTCTTTGGGTCCCGCTTCAAAGCCAACTAGCACGCGACCAAAAGCTGAGCCATGGTTGCGGTAGTGAAACAGCGTAATATTCCATTCCGACCCCAGCCCAGCTAAAAAACCTACTAAGGCACCTGGCCGTTCAGGGAATTCGAAACGAAATAACAACTCTTGCATATGAGCAGAAGTCCGACCACCTACCATATGCCGTACATGTAACTTCGCTGCTTCGTTGTCGGTCATATCGATAACCGCATAACCTTTTTGGCGCGTTAGCTCGGTCAAAACGCTGGCTTTATCGTGGGGAGAGGTCACCTGCAAACCGACATAGATATTCGCATCTTGGTCCTGGGCATAACGGTAGTTAAATTCTGTAATGGAACGCTTACCCAAGGACTTACAAAAGCGCAGGAAGCTGCCCTGGTGTTCGTCAATGGTCACCGCCAGTATCGCTTCTCGTTGTTCACCAAGTTCTGCTCGTTCTGCGATATGGCGTAGACGATCAAAATTGACATTCGCACCACTGACTATCGCAACCGCTGACTTAGGCTTGGCGCGCGTTTTCTCAAAATACTTCTTCATCCCAGCCACCGCTAATGCACCCGCTGGTTCCGCGATCACCCTGGTTTCTTCGAAGACATCTTTGATCGCGGCGCAGATCTCATCAACGCTCACAACAATCACTTCGTCCACACAATGCTTGGCAACCTTAAAGGGTTCCGCACCGATCTGGGCCACCGATACCCCATCGGCAAATAAATCTAATTCTTCGGTGGGTAGTTTCACTCGCCGGCCTTTTTCCATCGCCACTGCTAGGCAATGGGAGCCTTGCGGTTCAACGCCAATAACCAAGGTCTGGGGATACAAATACTTCACATAGGCAGCAATCCCAGCGATTAAACCACCGCCACCTACCGGCACAAATATCGCAACTGGCAGACCAGGGTGCTGGTTCACTATTTCCATACCCACAGTTCCCTGACCAGCAATCACATCAACATCGTCATAAGGATGAATGTATATAAGCTTCTGATCTTGTTCTAACAATCGGGCGTGGGCCGCAGCCTCGTCATAGTTATCGCCATGCAGTACAACTTTTGCCCCCAAGGCTCGAACCGCATCAACCTTGATGCTAGGCGTGTTTTTGCCCATCACGATGGTGGCCTTAATACCTAAGTGCGAAGCGGCCATAGCCACGCCTTGGGCATGATTTCCCGCTGACGCCGCGATCACACCAGCGGCTTTGTCTTTCTCGGAAAGTTGCGCAATCTTGTTATACGAGCCACGCAGCTTAAAGCTGAAAACCGGTTGCAGATCTTCCCGCTTTAGAAAAATTTCTGCACCCAGCCTTTTGGACAATTGCGGGGCACGGGCAAGCGGGGTCTCTTGGGCTAAATCATAAACCCGAGAACTTAGAATTTTCTTTACATAGCTTTCCAGCATGGGCACTATCTTCTCCGTTTTTGCAAAACCCGAGGCCTTCTATCAGCCATCAGGACACTCTCAAGCAACAGGTTGCAAAACATGCGTTGCAACTCATCATGCCAAAACTCACCACTAAAAGTATCGTCGGCGTAGGCACGGGTTCAACGACGAATTTTTTTATCGACGAGCTTGCCGGTATTCGTCATATGTTCGACGCTGCCGTGTCATCTAGCCAAGCCTCAACCAAACGTCTGACGGATCATGGCATTCAAGTCATCGATTTAAACACTGCACCTCAAGTGGACGTTTATGTCGACGGTGCTGACGAGGTCAACCACGCTCGCGAGCTCATCAAAGGCGCCGGCGCAGCACTTACCCGGGAAAAAATCGTCGCTGCAGTGGCGGATGAGTTTATATGCATTGTAGATGAAACCAAACTGGTAGATACCTTAGGAAAATTCCCATTGCCTGTAGAAGTCATTCCCATGGCGCGCAGTTTGGTGGGCCGAGGTATCGTTGCCTTAGGCGGGCAACCCATATGGCGCCAAGACACGGTTACAGACAACGGCAACTGGATACTCGATGTTTTCGAATTCATGATAGACGATGCCAAAGCCACCGAATTCAATATAAATCAACTCACCGGAGTTGTTTGTAACGGTTTGTTTGCTGCACGCTGTGCAGACACTGTTCTGATTGCTACCAATGAAGGGGTGCGCACGCTCTAAAATCGTTCTACAATTTTTCTAACCCAGTAGTTTGCCTGGGTTAAGAATCTGGTGAGGGTCAAACAATTGCTTAACACCTCTCATCAAATCTATTTCCTCATCGCTGCGACTAAAATTCAGAAAATCCTTCTTTAACAATCCAACTCCATGCTCAGCAGAGATGGAGCCGTTACGCGCGCGCACCAATTCGAATATGCGCGGACTCATCGCATGGCCCATAGCCATGAACTCATCTACAGTTAGCTCTGCGGGCTTTAGAATATTGAGATGCAGGTTGCCATCTCCAATATGGCCGTACCAACACACTTCGAAATTTGGGTAATTTGTTGAAACAAAGCGATCGACGTCTTCTAGAAAACCGGGAACTTGGGCAACGCACACCGATAAGTCATTTTTATAAGGTGTGAACGGTGCAAGACTTTCAGAGATACCTTCCCGAAGCTGCCACAGCGCTTGCGCTTGGGCTTGAGACTGGCTCACTACACCGTCCACCACCCAGCTGTGCTGCAGACAATACTCAAACGCTCGACTCGCTTGTTCGAGTAACGATTCATCAAACTCAATAAGCGCATAATACTCTACCGGCGCAGACAAGGGTGCCGGTAACCCTCGGTGTGCTCGTACCTTACTTAAGGCCAAGTCGGAAAAGAACTCGAAGGCAGACAGCGTAAGGTGCTCACTAAAATTCGCCAACACGCGCAAGAGATCACCCACTTTTGGTACCCCTAACACCATGACCATTTGCGCTTGAGGCTGTGCGGCAAGGCGCATATCTGCTTCACAGATGAGCGCTAAAGTGCCTTCAGATCCAATCAACAAATGTCGAAAATCATATCCTGTGGCATTTTTAACCAGCCCCGCATTACAGTTGAGGAGCGCGCCGGTACCCGTGACAGCGCGCAACCCAGCGACCCAATCTCGCGTCAGGCCATAGCGTATGACCTTGATACCCCCAGCATTGGTTGCCACGTTGCCGCCTATTTGGCTTGAGCCAGATGAGGCAAAATCTACCGGGTAGAACAATCCTTGTTGTTGGGCAAACTCTTGCAAGGTTTGGGTAACCACTCCAGCTTGGCAGGTGACAATACGATCTCGGGGGTTAAAGTCTAAAATTTGGTTCATTCGATCAAAAGAAACCACTATCTCGCCGTGACTTGCCACGGCACCACCGGACAAACCGGTTCTTCCTCCGGAAGGCACCAGTGCCACTTGGTTGGCGATCGCATATCGAACCAGCTCCACCACTTGGCGATTATCGTCGGGGAAAACCACCGCGCTAGGGGCAATGTCAAAGCCATTGGTCCAGTC
>QIGT01000028.1 GCA_003230835.1 Gammaproteobacteria bacterium | reverse complement strand
ATTTTTTGCAGCATCGCACTTTTCGATCTCTGCAAAATGACTGCACCCAGGTCTTCTAAGTTTTGCAGATCTAGGTCTACTAACATCTCCAGTAAAGCAGCAGCACCTGTATCATTGCAGGCGGTGAGCGAATATAGGTCTCCTTCCATCACAATCGGGTCTCGCACGTTAGCTTTCAACAAGCTCATTAACGTTTCGTCGCGAACGCCGGCACGAAATAAATGGGTGATAGGGATGCGAATACCTTCTTCAAATACATCGTTTGCATCAGGCCCAAAACCTCGACCGCCGACGTCGGCAATGTGGCTGGTCGATGCAAACAAACCCACACACTTTGCTGCCACAAAAACAGGGGTGACCACGGTAAAGTCGTTTAGGTGACCTGTTCCATCCCATGGGTCATTAGTGATGAGCACATCTCCAGGAACCAAACCTGCAAGTGGGTATACGGTAAGGAATTTACGTACTGCATCTGCCATGGAATTAACGTGACCAGGGGTACCTGTCACTGCTTGAGCCAACATATCACCAGCGCGGTTAAATACCCCCGCAGACAAATCTCCAGCCTCCCGCACAACGGTACTAAAAGCAGTACGCATGAGTACTTGCGCTTGCTCCTCAACAATGGCCAACAAACGGTTCCAGCCTAACTGTATGGCCAGCTCATTCATTGCCAAACGCCAACATATCTATGCACAGTGCACCATCTTTCAAAACTGTTAGTTGTGTTTCGCCAGGCACTACGGTGCTGGTTTGATCTTCGACTATCAGAACCGGACCGTGCACCATGAACCCAGGCTTTAAGCCGTCGCGTTGGTAGATGGGCATTTCGCATGTCTCAAGTCCGTTGTAAAATTCTGTGAACCCAGCATCAGCAGCAGATACTTTCTTGTCCGCTTGCTTAAGGAGTTGCTTGGGGAGTTGCTGGGGCAGTAGCTGCTTCGGCGCAGCGGCTGACAATGAAAGTGTCCAACTTAACACCTCAATTTGCATGCCTGGAATAATGCGGCCGTAAAGTACTTTATAAGCCTGCTCAAAACCTAAGCGAAGCGCCTTAGAATCTAGTTCAATGTCAGTAACATCTACTGCAACCTCATATCCTTGGCCCACATAACGCATGAATGCTTGACGTTTCTCAGTCACTTTCTCACCCACTTTCTCACCCGCTTCCTCACCCAGAAGGGCCAGCGTCAGCACCTCCATCGCTTCATTTCGCATTTCATTGAAAAGCCGTAACAATGCTGCTGAGTCAAGTGCCTGTAACTTCATATATAAGCTACGTACCACTTCGAAACTGATCGGTGACAACAAAAACCCCAACGCTGAACCAACCCCGGCACCCTGGGGAATGATGATCTTGGGTATTTTCAATTTTGTGGCAAGACTTGCTGCGTGGAGTGGCGCAGCGCCTCCAAAGGCGATCATGCATCTGTTGCGCAATCCTTTCCCCCATTCTGCCGCATGCGCTCTGGCCGCCGATGCCATATTTTCTTCAACAATTTCTGAGATCGCATGTGCACCTTGTTTGGAATCTATAGTAAAAATATTGCCCACATGCTGTTCAACCACTCTGCGTGCTGCCTCACTATCAAGGCGTAACTTACCTCCAGCAAAGTGATCTGCAGAAAGTTTACCCAATACCACATCGGCATCGGTTACGGTAGCCCACTGCCCCCCCTTCCCATAGCTGGCAGGTCCTGGCTGCGAACCTGCGCTCGCCGGGCCTACTTGCAACCGCATCATCGCATCAACTTGTGCTATAGAGCCGCCACCGGCACCTATTTCAACCATTTCAATAACAGGTATACGCACAGGAAGACCACTGCCTTTTTTAAAACGGTAACTGCGATCTACTTCAAATGAACGGGAATGGAGCGGTTCACCATTTTCGATCAGACATATTTTTGCCGTGGTCCCACCCATATCAAATGACAACACCGAGTCCAAGCCAGAACTGCGGGCGATATTGGCAGCTAACATTGCGCCACCGGCTGGTCCAGACTCAACCAGCCGTATAGGATATTTTGCAGCCGTCTGCAATGTAGTTAAACCTCCGCCTGAGGTCATTAACAATACCTGGCATGCAATACCTAGACTGCCTACTTGAGCCGACAAACTGTGCAAATACTGCGACATCAATGGCATGACGTAGGCATTCGCAACCGTTGTGGAGAACCGTTCGTACTCACGAATTTCAGGACACACCTCACTCGACAACGTCAGTGCTAAGCTCGGAAAACTGCACCTGATAATATCAGCGGCGGCTCTTTCATGCTGGCCAGCGATATAGCTGTGTAAAAAACCGATAGCGATAGACTCAACCCCATCGCCAACAAGTTTCTCTACAGCACTCATCAGCTGCACCTCGTTGAGGGGCACAAGTACTTCGCCGTCTGCAGCAATTCGCTCTTCAATACCCAATCGCCAATGACGCGGCACCAGCGGAATTGGGCGGTCGATGTTCACATCGTATTGCTCGAAGCGATTTTCGAAGGCCATTTCCAGCACATCTCGATGTCCAGCAGTGGTGAGTAAGCCGGTGGCAGCACCGCGGCGCTCGATCAGGGCGTTGGTGGCCAAGGTGGTACCATGCAGTATGGCGGTAACGTTTTGGGGCAACACCCCGCTGTTTGAGAGAACTTCGTCAATACCTAGAATTACCCCTCGGGCCGGATCGTCATAGGTGGTTAGCACCTTAGTGGTAGTCAGTACACTGCCACTGTCTAATACAACATCGGTGAAGGTTCCACCGATATCAATACTCAAACGCACACTCACGAGCTGCTCACCGGCTGCCCCGCAGTCTCAGTTTTGGCATGCCACAATTGTGAGAACAAACCCACCATAACCACCACAATCAGCATCATCAAACCGCAGATAATGATCGCTTGCTGCGGCCCGAACAAACCTGACAAATATCCACACAATAATGTTCCCAACGGTCCGGCTCCCATAAACGAAAAAGCATAAAAGCTCATCACTCGACCACGTTGCGCAGCAGGCGCAAGTTCTTGCAGAATGGTGCGAGACATCGGCATGGCGATACCACCACACAAACCCCAGCAAAATATTGCCGCAACGAACACCCAAAACACTTCGATGAAGCCACTCAACATCAAAATAATGGAACCTAATCCCTGGAACAAAAGTAGAGCCCGCCCGGGACGCTGTACATAGCCGACGCGCAACATAATAAGAATGGTCAACACCAAGCCAAATGAATTCCACGCGTTGAGATTGGCTATTTCTGCGGAGGAACCTGCGTATACCTCACGTACCACAAGCGGAAAGCTAACGATAAATGTACCCATAAAGAAGCAGGCCATGGCCACATTTTGCACCACTACCATGCGCATAATAGGGGACGCATTGACTGTTTTGGCCCCTTCTATAACCCCTCGAAAAATAGATACATGCGCTTCGCTAGTGGTCTGCACCGCCCCACTGCGACGAATTAACCAGTAGGCACACACACCAATTAGAAGCACACAACTTTGTAAAATGAGCAGTGGTATGGGTCCAATAGAATCTGCTGTACTGGCCAGTTGATAGCCAACGATCTGAAAACTAAACTGGCACAAGCTTGCCAACATTACCGTTTTTTGTACTTTATTTTCCGCGACATGATTCAACAAACCATCTCGCGCAGGCGTGACAAAGGCTTGCGCCAAGCCCATCAACAGGGCATACAGAACCATCACCGAGAAACTCAAAAGCTCAAGATATAGCACGCCAATGAGTAACCACGGCGTGATCGCCGCGAATGCATGTGCCCACAAAGCCTGGCGATCGGGCCCGACACGATCGGCGAAAGCACCCGCCACCAAGATCAACATCATACCGGGAATAAGTAATGCTGTTTGTGCCCACCCGACAAATTCAGCCGGCTCTCGCAACACTATGGTAACAAGCCAGGTAAACACCACCGACTGCAATCCAAATGCGAGGTACCAAGCCGCTGTAGCAGCAAGGTATAGAGTACGTGGTCTCATCTACACCTCCGGCGTGTGCCCGGCCAACACTTGGCCAAACCAGCTCAGATCGATGTTGCCACCGGTAAGCACTACCGCCACGCGTTTACCTTTTTGTTTTTCGCGCTCTTGCATCAAGGCCGCCGTCGCGGCAGCACCTGCCCCCTCAGCAATATTGTGAGTAGTACGATACAAAAGCCTAATCGCTTCTGCGATTTCATCATCACTAACCCGCACAACGCGAGCCAAACCATTTTTCAATATCTCAAAGGCTTGCGGGTGCGGCACACGGGTTGCCATGCCATCTGCAAAAGTAAGCGCTGAATTGGTTTCAATGATACGTCCGGCCTCGAAAGACAACGCATAAGCATCGGCATTATTTGAGACAACACCGACCACTTGCGTGGTCAGCCCCAGCAGGTTTCTCACCAGCACCAAACTCGCAGCTCCGGAACCCATGCCTATGGGCACGTATACCGTATCTAGGTTGGTCACGTCATTGAATAATTCCGCAGCATAAGTGGCCACACCACGAACCAAATTTTCATGAAATGCTGGAATAAGATGGGCTTCTAATTCTTCAGCTTTGGCACCTGCTGCTTCGCGCGCCTGATCGAAGTCTCGACCCTCAACATACAATTGCGCACCCCATGCCTGCATGGCTGCGTTCTTTTCTGGCGAGTTGCCATGAGGGACAAAGACGTGAACGTTGTTGCCATAAAACCTTGCTGCGAAAGGGATAGATTGACCGTGATTGCCTCGGGTAGCGGTGACAATATCAACCGGCTCATTCTGTTTGCTCAGCTCACTCATGTAAACTAATCCACCCCGAACCTTAAACGCACCTATTGGGGTATGGTTTTCATGCTTGACCCATACATCACAACCCAGAGCTTGGGTGAGCAGCGGCCAGGAATAGACCGGGGTTGGTTTGATATGTTCGTAAACTAACGCTTGGGCTCGCGACAGATCCTTTTGGCTAAGTAACATCCAACCTCTGAAAATATTCTACCCTATCATTTTCTAGCGAGCTTGTTATTCCAATCTCAATGCGCTTTGATTTGTACCCGACCCATACAACGCGCTTTCCACCAAACAGTGAAATCTGACCTAATCAAATACCTTGCCGCTAGCACCATCATTATCGGGCTACAGATTCCGGTATGGACAGTGATAAATCAGATTTATCAGACTGAGCCGGCCCAATATGAAATTAGTGATGTTCTGATTCAGGAAATAAGCAGCCCGGACTTGCAGCAGATAGATCCACAGGCGTGGCAAGCACATCAGTTGCCCGGATCATTTTGCGTATGGGAATGCCAGCAGAGATATAAAGTTTACCAGTTTGATATCAAACAATGCCCCGCAAGTCCGCTAAGCCTCTATGTTTACGTCACGATGCGGCGATGGCCGTTTACCTGAACGGTAATTTTATCGATCAAACAGAGAAGCAGATAATATTGATGACTATATTCGCACTGCAACGTATAACCAGGACGACCTGCATCTTACCCGCAGTACCGATGTGCACACCTGGAATTCGACAGACACTCTGATTGCAATTACCAGAGACCTCGACAGTGATAACACCTTGGATGAAGAATATTACTGGGAACGCAATGCCGAAGATCAGGTTGTGCGTTTTACCAATCAGGTGTCTGGGCAACTGATGCGAGAGGTAGTCTACACCTACAATGCGGACAATAATTTGACACGTATAGCCACTGATTCTGATGGCGATGGCAACATCGATCAGGTATCAACTTACGACTATACAGACTGGACAGCAGGTTAGATTCATTAATCAATCAGCACTGAAAGCCCAAATACGGGTTTTCAGTGTGCTCGCTGCATAACCGTGTTTCTACCTGAGTTTCACAAAACTCAGCTTTGGATCTAAACTGGTCCACGATGAATTAATTGAAGAGTGTGAAGATGAATCATCCAGCAATCGCGAAAGGTCGGGTGGCCGTGGTGACTGGAGGCGCCAGCGGAATTGGGCTCGCTGCGGCAGGTCGATTTCTTGAAGCGGGGATGCGGGTCTGTCTTGCCGACCGTGATGGCGAGACGCTCGACGTGGCGAAATCGTCTCTTGGCGGCGATGTCATCACGGTCGTGACGAACGTTGCGGATCTTGCCGAGGTACAGCGCCTGAAAGAGACCGTTTTAGATGTCTTCGGCGAGGTCGCGATCCTGATGAATAATGCGGGCACCGGCGGCGGTGGCGGTTCATTCTCCAACCTTGAAGGTTGGCAGCGGGTTCTGGGCGTAAACCTTTGGGGGGTCATTCATGGATTGCAGACTTTCACCGAAACGATGATCGAGCAGGCGAGACCCTGCGCGATCATCAATACGGGCTCCAAGCAGGGCATCACTAATCCGCCAGGCGATGCTGCGTACAACGTGAGCAAGGCCGGGATCCGCACGGTGTCGGAACATCTAGCCCATGAGCTTCGCAATATCGAAGGTTGCCAAGTCAGTGCACATTTATTGGTCCCAGGATTTAC
>QIGT01000124.1 GCA_003230835.1 Gammaproteobacteria bacterium | reverse complement strand
TATCAAAATCGCTTTTTTGGGGCATGCCCACAGGCCGCTGTTTTAGGATGACTGCCTTACTTTGCATAGTGCTAACGCTCTCTTTTAGGGATGATTGTTCGGTTATTCGTTAGAAATTGTTATTTCTTGATCAGTTATAAACTCAAGAAGTGCCGGTTTGCCACTTTTTGTGGCTTCGATACCACGCTGTAGGGCGGCTACAATATCATTGGGATCCGTGATGCGCTCCCCGTATCCACCAAAAGCTTTTGCCATATCTGCATAGTGACCAGATATTTCGATGGCGCCATATTTTTCTTGGGATACCGGCATGATCGGTATTTCGATGGCCATGGAAAAGTTGTTGAACAGGATCGACAGGATTGGGATGCGTTCTCGTACTGCCGTTTCGAAATCCATGCCGGTGAAGCCAATGGCTGCATCACCCCACACGTTGATGCACAATTTATTGGGCTCAGCTATTTTCGCGCCCATGGCCAAACCCAAGCCGTAGCCTAGTTGAGTTGTCTTGCCCCAACCAATATAAGAAAGGGGCGAAGTGGACTCCCAGAATGGTGTGGTCTGATCGCGAGGGCTGCCCGCGTCATGTGTGATCACGGTCGCAGCTTTGTCGACCATGTTGTTGAGTTCCCATATGACCCGATATGGATTGATCGGAGCTTCGTTGTTGGTTAGTTTTGGCATCCATTCGTTCAACCACGCGTTCTTCAGCTCTGCGATGTGTTTGAATTGCTGGGTGCGAGCCTCGGCGTTGCTTCGATCTAGCCCATCCATGGCACTGCTAAGGCCAGCGAGGGTGAGTTTTGCATCGCCTATAAGCCCATATTGAACCGCTACATCTTTGTTTAAGTCCATGGGATCTAAGGTGGCGTGAATAATGGTCTTGTTCTTAGGCATTTGTACGCCAAACCCAGTTAAGGCAAAACTACAACCTATGCCGAATATTACATCTGCGGCTTCCAAGTAGTGTTTCACCGGGCGGGGGTTGGCGCGGCCGCCGCTACCTAACGATAACGGATGATCTTCGGGGAAAGCACTCTTGCCTTCGATACTTGTTGTTACCGGAATGTTCCAAGTTTCGGCCAGATGTTTCAACTCCGGCCAAGCCTTGGCATAGTGAACCCTGCGGCTGCTTCTAGATCATTGGGTGCGGGTGCTGATTTGGCGCAAAAGCTGGGTACATATTGCCAACTGTCTGGCACTTCTTCAGCAAAGACGTCTACCGGCACCTCCAGTAATACTGGGCCTGGCCGGCCATTTCTTAGCTGGAAAAACGCGCGTCGTAAAACTTCAGGCACCGCCTTGCCCATAGTAATCGGTTCAGCCCACTTGGTAATGTGCTGCATGTTAAGGGTGGAATTGAAGTTGGGATAGTAGTGGGCAAGGCGTCGTGGGTATCCAGCGGGGATGACCAAGATGGGTACAGACTCCGAATAGGCTTGGGCGACTCCGCCGAAGGCATTTTCAGCCCCAGGGCCGTGTTGCATGCAAAAAACACCAATCTTATCCCCGGATGACAAACGAGAATAGGCATCTGCCATGTGTAGACCTATTCGCTCTTGGCGTACGATAATCGTACGTATGTCTATCTTGGCCGCTGCTTCGATCAATGGGTTCACTGGGTAGGCGAACAACACGTCTATCCCTTCGGCTTTCATTGCATGGGCAATGGCGTCTACTACTTTCATTTACTTCTCCTCAATATGAAGTGTTACCAGCTAACGATAGGATCAATATCGGCGTTGCGCCAAGCATGCTTTCGCTGTTGTTCAACAACTTGTTCTAAGCCATAGAGTGACCAAGGATTCCTTGGAAAATGCTGTAGATCTTGCATGAACGATTGTTGCGCAGCATCGTAGTCGCCTGCGCGAAGTTGTGCTTCGCCTAATGTTTGCCTTACTGGGTAGTGCCACAATGGTGGCTCTGAATAAGGCAAGATATCCTGCTGCTGTACTGCTTGCAATAGCGCAGCAAGTTCTGCTGGTGCATCTGCTTGTTGACGATAGATGCGCGCTTGAACCAGTGCCTTGGCTATGCTGGTTAACACATTGACCGTATCTGGGCGTCGCACTAACATGCTTTGCAGTTCAGAAGATGCGGCAAGTTCTTCTAGTTTCTTAAGTTCGATTTGAGCCGCGGGTATGTTTGCCGTGGCTGCGAATGCCAAACCGCGTCCGTAGTGATACATGGCCTGGGCGAAAGGTAATCCTTGCGCGGGTTCTGGCAGGTCTAATGCTTCTTGCCACATACCGAATCGAACATAGGTGTAAACCGGGACGGCGAAATAGCTTTGCAACGCACCTATTTGTCTCGCCATATCCACCGGGACGCGCTGGGCTAATTTTAGTGCGCTATCTATCGCCAGGGTTTTGCGGCCTTCCATCATGGCGGCGTACCACAAGAAGTGTATGTTGTGGGGGTAGTAGGCGGCTGGATACATACCTTGGGCATTACATTGCGCAATGTAATCTTCATCAGCCAAAGATGCCTTGGCATTTGCTTCCACAGCATCTGCATAGCGTCCGACCCGCAGATAGATATGGGACGGCATATGGACAAGGTGGCCTGCGACGGGCACTAGTGGTCCCAATCGATCAGCGGCGCTTTCGGCCTTTTTAGGTTCGAAACGTTCCATCACATGTATGTACAGATGGTTGGCGCCAGGATGCATAGGGTCTTGCTCCAGGACGTGTTCTAGCTCGCTGACGAGGGTTAAGGTGTGTGGGTTAGCGGGTGAACCATCGTCTTTCCAATATTCCCAAGGCATTAAATCCATGATGGCCTCGGCGTGAAGGGTTCGTGCATGAAGGTCTTCTGGGAATCGATCTACCAGACCTGCCATTGCACCCACATAGAGAAGATCCAGGGTATAGCGCTCGTCCCCGTCTTGGCTATATCGACTGGCCAAGGCATCGATATAGGCCTGCTCTTTTTTATTCTCAAACTTTCTAAGTGCCAGTGCTTGTTGTAGTGCCTGCCAGGCTGGTGTGATCGCTGCCTCCATCATGGGCGCATTGATGTTAGGACCCAAGGCCAAGGCAGTCCCCCAATAGCAAATACCGCAAGTGGGATCTAAACGAGCAGCCTCACCGAATGAACGAGCAGCTTCCGCATGATTGAAGCCGAAGGCCAAGGTCAAAGCTTGATCAAAATACTGCTGAGCACGTGGCACCTCGGTACTGATGGGGAAGTGGAGTGGACCAATACCCTCCAACAATGGTGCAGTGGCATTTTGCGCAGGTGGCTCACTGGCACACGAACTGGTAGACAGGACGATTAGGCTGGCCAGCCCAATCGACTTTATAAGTCGTAGTTTCATTTTTTCTCCTGGGGGTTTAGTTTGAATCGAATCCCGGCTGCCGGCGGCTCTTGGGGCGGCCCCGCGAAGCATTGTGCGATTTGCATCCAAGCGGTAGCGTTGTCGCCTTCGACCCGCAGTGAGGTGTCGGCAATATTGCGCACTTGGGTGACCACTTGGCAAAACGCTACCGCGTCACCCTCTATACGATGTGCACTATTGGCGTCGTTCCATTGCCATTGCTCTCCACCAGGTGCGGTGAGACTGACGTAAGGTACGATGTCGGGTACCGGTAATTTGCGGTTGCTAAATGTCCAACCAAAAGTTTTAACGCCAATGGTAGCGATATTTTTAAGGCGCGCGGAGTGAATGCGTTGTTTGCCTATAAGATCGTAAACCTCCCAACCGTGAGCCCATGTTTCCATTTGTCGTGCGGTGGCGAGCATCCGCGCCTTCATTCCGGGTCCTACCCAAACGAATCGTTGTGCAGGGTCAGCCTTGTTCAGCGCGGCGCAAAGTTCAATAAACGTCTCATGCCAACGCTCCAAGAGTTGTGGCCCGGTGAGCGAGTGGCCGTTTGTACTCAACCATTGTGCTGTAAAGTTGCCCGCACGCAGCTGCGCAAGTAGGCGGTGAAATTTTTCCGCACTCGATATGCTGCTCAGTGCCATGTGATCTGAAAGATGCAGGTGGGCAACCACATCCCACACGGACCAATTTTTAAAAGTAGTGTGTTGTGTCCAGATACTAGTGTCGATATCGCGTAACAGGCTGTACAGCTCGTCGCCTTCGTCAAGCAAGTCCGACACCACTGCTTGCAGTGAAAGTGTATTGGTGTCGTTCATTTGTTGTTTCCCTCGCGCGCCCGCACCCCCGTACGCAGGCTATAAATCTATCAAGGTTGGGCTGCCGACGCGAGGAGAAGGATGTAATAGGGGAATAAAAAAGGCGGTAAATACCGCCTTTTAACGCTTAGGTTCCAAAGCTAATGATCAGAATTGATTCATTGTATTTGCGGTGCCACCAGCAAGCAGGGCTTTTTCACCCAAGAAGTACTCTTTGTGATCGTCGCCGACATTTGATCCGGCTAGATCTTGGTGCTTTACAGCCGCTAGATCGTTGCGAATTTCTTGCCGTTGTACATCTCTTACGTACGCCAGCATGCCTAAGTCACCAAAGTAGCCACCGGTAAGCGTATCAGTTGATAGAGCAGCGGTATGGTACGTAGGTAGAGTGATTAGATGGTGGAAAATTCCTGCTTCACGGGCCGCATCTGCTTGGAAACTTTGCACCAAACGGTCGGCTTCTTGAGCCAGTTCAGAGTCGTCCAGTGCAGCGTCCATCATGCCCTTGGTGTCAGCAGGGTCAGGGTATGCAGAAACATCCTTGCCTGCATCTTTCCAATCGTTATATACCTGCTCGCGGAATTTCAGGGTCCAATTAAAGGATGGTGAGTTGTTGTAAACCAATTTTGCCTCGGGCCGGACCTTGCGAATAGCGTTAACCATCTCGGCGATTTGGACAACGTTGGGACGTTCAGTTTCAATCCACAATAAGTCCGCACCATGTTCTAGGCTAGTAATACAATCGAGCACCACGCGGTCAACACCAGTACCTTCTTTGAATGCATATAACCCATTGTCCAGGCGCTTCGGCTTGACCAGTTTGCCATCTTGATGGATGGTGATGTCGCCGTCACGTAGTTCACTGATATCGTGTACTTCTTCAGTATCTAAGAAAGCGTTATATTTGCTGCCTAAATCGCCCGGAGCGATAGACATGGGTACCTTTTGTGTAAGTCCAGCACCAAGAGAGTCGGTGCGCGCTACAATGATGCCGTTGTCGACACCCAGTTCGAGGAATGCATAGCGAACAGCGTTGATTTTCGAAACAAAGTCTTCGTGTGGCACGGTGACCTTGCCAGCCTGGTGGCCACATTGCTTGGCATCGGAAACTTGATTTTCAATTTGTATCGCACACGCACCGGCTTCGATCATGCGCTTGGCCAGCAAATAAGTAGCCTCTTCGTTGCCAAAACCTGCGTCAATATCCGCGATGATTGGCACGACGTGGGTTTCGTAGTTGTCAATGCGTTGGATGATGCTGTCGGTGTTATTGCCTTTTTCGTTGGCTTCATCTAGTTCAACGAAGATGTGCCGTAACTCGCGGGCATCTGCTTGTTTGAGGAAGGTATATATCTCTTCGATCAAATCAGAAACCGTGGTTTTTTCATGCATACTTTGGTCAGGCAGTGGACCAAACTTCGAGCGTAGTGCGGCGACCATCCAGCCTGAAAGATAAATGTAGCTGCGTTGCGTGGTCTTTTGATGGCGTTTTACGCCCATCATTACTTGCTGGGCAATAAAACCATGCCAGCAGCCCAGAGACTGGGTGTATTTACTGGTATCAGCATCATAGGCAGCCATGTCTTTACGCATAATATCTGCAGTAAATTGCGCTATTTCCAAGCCAGTCTTGAAGCGATTCTGATGCTTCATTCGAACAGTGTATGCAGGATTAATGGCACTCCATTCGTCCTTGCCTTGAATTTGGGCGCGTAGGCGCTCGATTTCATCTAGATAAGCTGACATGTCATTACCCTCGACGTATAACTAATTGGAAACGGGCGCGAAAGTTAGCAGTGCTCGTCGATTAATAAAAAGGAATCGTTGAAAACCAATATATTCCATTTAAGAAAGTAATCAGCTGGCCTATGCAGTGCCCTAGCCTGGACTATTCATGAATAGTCCAGGCTAGGGCGGGAAATGACGCTCGGTGATATTTATGTCGAACTTTGCAAAGCGGGATGATCAAAACTGCTCAGCGCGAGAAAGAGCTGCTCCTGATCGCCTTGCACCGAGACTAGCCCTGCAGATGTGGCGTGCTGCAGGGTCGTGCTGTTGGCCAAGATATCAGCCCAGGTTTCATGACTCATGCCCAGTATCAGATCTGCTTGCTCGCCGTCGGTCACGACGGCGACACAGTGTCGAATGTGTAGCCCGATGCGCTCGCCAGTGGCAAAGTGCCAGGCGATCTTGGTGTCTAGTCCTAAAGCCTTTTGCGGATCGAGTAACACCCGTAGCACGGGTACAAACTGAATGGGGTTGGCGTTTAATACAGCCCTTTTCCTGAAGCGATGACTACGATGTCGACTTAAATCGATTGCGCCTTCTCGCTCCAGAGCCCTGGTGAGCGCCCAATTACGAATATTTGCAGAGGTGGTGTGTTGGGCAATGGTGCGCAGCACACTGGCGAGTAGCCGTTGATCAGCACTGGTGCAATCTTCGCTGTGCACCAGCCAACTGACTAGTTCGAGTGCCCATCGATAATCTGCAGCTTTTAGCGCGTCTTGAACCGCTTGGCGAACATTGTCAGCGCCGCCAAATCCTGCAATCAGCTTTGCATGGCGAGAACGTCTAGGTAGCGGAAATAATGTGCTTTCATCTTCATCAAACCAGCCAAATAAGCCCCCGTAAATTTGCCGAACATGGTGCTCTACTAATCCGTACAACTGACTTGTGAGGTAGTTATCGCCAAACAATTTTGGCAGCTGTACCTGCTCAGTGAGTTCGCTCAGAGAACTGCCTTGGTTGGCGCCACGTACTGTTTGATCCCAAATAAATTGAATGGCGTCGCGATACAGAGCGATATTTTCACCTAGCCCGGGGCCGCTTAGGGGTGGGCCGTGGGTACCGATCAATGCGCCGGGTTTTAGACTGTAAATGTGATCAAGACCTTGGAGCAAAATTTGTGGGTCGCGATATTCTTCACCACGAATGGCGTAAATGTTAAACAGACTTGGCCAAACAAGATTGTTAACGCATAAGTTCAATTCGGGGAACCAGATGGTTAAGGAGTCTGTTGTGTCGGATGGGGCAGGGGTGATATCGACCTGTAAGCCGCCAATACTGAAACTGCTGGCTTGTGTAATGTGTTGTTGGGCAGGGACATAACCTGGTGTAAAAGGCGCATGCTCGGGGTTACGATAGAAGCGTCCTAAGCCGCAGTGCAAAAGCGCATCTTGACCTTCATCAGGCAACATAATGCCAAATTGATGCACGATTCCACGATCAGATTTCGGCGCTATCTCGCCACCAAATCGCTTCAGGTTATCGGCGATATCACGGTGTCCGTAAATCTCTAAGGGCTGGGTTGGGGCTTCATCTAGAATGGCGCGAGTGCCACCGATGTAGTGAAAGTGTGTATAGATGACTGCAATCACAGGATCTTTGCAGTGTTTCCTTAGTTCTTGTAAAGCCGCTTGCATCTCTTCCACACATTCACCGGTGTCTATGGCAATGATGCC
>QIGT01000449.1 GCA_003230835.1 Gammaproteobacteria bacterium | reverse complement strand
TGCTTGTTTTCAATCAGGTCAATGGCTGTCTTAGCCAACACATGTGCCGCCAATGTCATGCCTTTGTGTCCAATCGAGGTGCCGCCTGAAGCCACCGCCTGCCAGCTGTGAGCCGGCGTTCCCGGCACCCAGGTCGCGGTATAAAAACCCACTGTGGGAACAAGCCAGCTCACGTCACCTACATCTGTAGAACCCATGGATTGACGAAACTTAAACGGTTGAATCAGTTCCTGGCTACCAAGGGCGCCTGACGGATCTAGCAATGTCTTGTGCAACGCTTCTGCAAAACGATTCTCTTCAGGCGTATAGGTGATCCCACCTAAACTTCGCATATTACTGTCCACCAACTTCGACAGCGTATAGTTGGGTAAGATCGGATAGTTGCCATGCATCACTTCAACATCAACCTCGGTTTCGGTACCCATGGCAGCCGCCTTGGCAGCGTTAACAACCCGCTCAAACAATTTAACCACCATCTCGGGTTTGGGGTGCCTCACATAGTAGTAAACCTGAGCTGTTTCTGGAACGATGTTGGGTGCATCGCCACCATCGGTTATGACATAGTGCATTCGGCTGGTCTGGGGTACATGTTCACGCATCATGTTAACCATGTAGTTCATCACTTCTACGCCATCCAAGGCTGATCTACCTCGATCAGGTGCAGATGCTGCATGCGCGGCACGACCGTGAAATGTGAACCGCCCAGATTTGTTTGATGTCGTGGTAGACGGAGATGCAGAATTAACGCTGGCCGGATGCCAATGCAGCACAACATCTACGTCGTCAAATAAACCCGCTCTGGC
This sequence comes from Gammaproteobacteria bacterium, assembly GCA_003230835.1. Lineage (GTDB taxonomy): Bacteria > Pseudomonadota > Gammaproteobacteria > Pseudomonadales > Azotimanducaceae > UBA4421. Next base: position 6,448 of record QIGT01000449.1, on the reverse strand, counting down.
CAAATAGACCTTACCCGACCCGCCTTCCTCAGCCGGTGTACCAAACACCTTAATGGTCGCATTTGTTTTAGATTGTTCTAGCCATTGAGCCAGCGCAACACCGGCTGTAATCGATGCAGCGCCAAAAAGATGGTGCCCGCAGGCATGCCCCGGAGCATTCTTAACCCGCGGTTGCCGCACCGGGGTAGCCACTTGGCTTAATCCTGGAAGTGCATCAAATTCTGCCAGTATGCCAATCGTCGGGCCATCATGACGGTTTTTCGAACTGGCACCAGAACTCGACTTCGTTGAATGGCTGAAAGTTGCTACGAAAGCAGTGGGGATATCGGCCACCCCATTTTCAACAGTGAAGCCCTGGGATTTCAAACGTTGCTGCAATGCTAGAGAACTTTCATTCTCTAGATATCCCATTTCAGCATGCCGCCAAATTTCATCCGCCAACTCGATACCAAATGGCACCTGCTTATCAACCAGGGTTCGTATTATGTTTGTATCCGCCTGCACAATGCTGGTCAGAAATAGGGTTAGCATGCATATCGAAATTCTCATTCACAGTCCCCGTGATTCGTAGTAGGAATCACCATGGTAATGTAAAGTCCAATGCTGAAGGAACCTTCAATGGTTTGTCGAGCAGACTATTATTTCCTTGGGATCGCAGGGATCGGTGATAATCCACCGAAGTGAAGCTTGTAGGGTTACTGGTAGCAGATGCAGATATCTAACATCTTCGCCAACCCTCTTTTTCTACAGGCTCGTTAGATTTCTCGGCTCATGAAGTATAAACGGCTACACTTAGACAGCGGGGCAGGATCGGGGGAAACGACACGTTCCCCCTATAGCTCTTTCTTGTGTCCATAATCTGCCTATCCTCACCCGTTATCGGGGGCAACTATAGGCAGAGTTACGCAGAAATGTTTACAGCCTCTCGCTTTCTTTGGGCCCCTCTAAGTATGTCTAGTATGTGTGCGCCTCTAGTTTGCCCCCAATGAATAGGTGAACTCTAACCCATAGTGCCGTGGCAACGTTGTGACCCCGGATTGTCGGAAGAATTCGTCTTCACCGTTCCTAAGCACTTGTAATATACCTACATCATCAAAAATATTGTTGACAAAACCCGACACCACAAACGAATTATCTGCTGAGGTCCAAGTAGTGCGAAGGTCAGCCCGACCGTAGGCTTCAGTTCTTTCAAAGTCAGACTCAAAGGGCGAATAGAAGACTTCATCAATCCAGCTATAAAAACTAGACACTGCAAGGCTAGAACCCCCGTCGAGTGCGAAGGTATAAGTTGCCCAAGCTGAGAATTTCAATTCAGGCACTTGCAATACCTGATTACCGTTAATGTTCTCCGCGAGACTTGCCGCTCCCGGGAACAACGATTCAGGCGCGCTCGAGACTGATTCGTCTTCAAAAAAAGCATCTTCCGAATACTCACTGTGCGTGAAACTAAAGTTACCCCCGAATGTGAGCCGGTCCGTTGCCAACCAAAGCACATCTGCTTCGACGCCAAAAATTTCTGCCCCAGGGGCTTCTTGCACGGAGTTTGTTGTGCCACCAAGGGCGCTCGATTCGGTAACCGATGTATGAATAGTATCGTAGTCATAAAAATAGAACGAACCGTTTACCTGCAAGGTATTATCGAAAAACTGGGTTTTGTAACCAATTTCGTATGCAAGCAGTTCTTCTGGGTCATAGGTAGGTGTATTGCTGAAAAACACCAAATTGTAGCCACCGGAGCGAAAACCTGAGGTGGCGGAGAAATAGATCAGAGTGTCTTCGCTTACATCCCAGTCAAGGTTAATCCGGCCGGTGACTTTCTCGTCTTTACGCTCAAAGGGCCGAAACACACTTAACGCAAAGGGTATGCCACCATTGGTCACTAGTTCAGTGGGCACAATTAGATTGCCGCTGCCATCATCCACCAGGCCACCATTAACTCGATTAACCGCAGCCAACCCCCCGAACAAACCCAGAAAGCCACCCGGCTCTGCACCCGTTTCCGAATAGCGAAACAGATTTTCTTCTGCTGTCACCTCATCAGACGCATAGCGGACACCCAAGGTCAGAGTAAAGCTGTCGTTTATGTCCCAAACACCCTGGGTATAAGCAGCAAAGGCTTTACGCTCGGTGGTAGTTTCGTACAGTAAGTCTGTACCGGCGGTATCAGGGCCACCCGAGACGTTAAAGGCATCGCTGGTACCGTTGTCACCAATAAATACTGAGGTAACCAAATTGTTATTATCTATGACATTGTCGACCGCAAAATTCGTGGCGCAGGAGGGCGCCGGGTTAACCACCGCACACCCGTCTCTTGCGCTGAACAAGCTAACTGGAGGCGCGCCGCCAAAAGCTAAGGCAGACGCACTGATACCTTCGAGCCCTGGAGCCCCTATGAGGGCAGCCGCCCCCGCAGACAAAGACGTGTTATCGACATAAGGGTTGCGGAAACGGGAGCTCTCCAGTGTAGAAAAGAAGTCGCCACGCTGGTCGAGGGTGGCATCGTAGAAAAATATACCGGATGTAACGCTAACGCTATCGCTGAAATCAACAAACGCCTGAAGCTCATGGGACACGTATTGCGCCTCCTGGCTCACATAAAACTGCCGGTCTTGAAACTGGCTGGCCGTATTGTCATCATCGCTAATTCTCTGATAGAGAAACTCGCTATAACCAAATATATATTTCAATTGCACGGTATCGCTAACATCCCAAGCGACACTGAACTGGTTACCTTGCTGTTCGAAGTCTTCGTTGTTCAAGCCATTGCTAGCAGCACAAATGTCGCTGCCGCTAATATCACCGCTGAAAACACACTCATTCTGCGCCGCCGCACTCGCCGCAGAAGTATTGTTGAAGCCGTCAAGAGAGGCGGCCGCATTCTGAAATCCGTTAAAATCGCTAACAAAGTCAATACCTGGACGAATCCGTTGCGCCTGTGCTGCAACCCCGGTGAGCGGATTAGTAAAGGTGAAAGTCTGTTGTGAGGTGTCGTTGAAGTTGTTTTGATCGAAGTTTGCTATGTCGGTGTTAGCGGAATCGATAAAACGGAAGCCCGAGACTAACGCGGTGGTGTTACGCGTGCCCACACCCTCTTCATTAAGTACTACCAATCCAGCGCCGTCAGCGCCACCAAATGGTCGGTCAACGTCCAATCTGTTGTGTCGAACGTTAAACTCTAGCGTATCTGTTGGCGTCCACCTAAACTGTATCGCCACACTTTCTGTGTCCAGACCATCAAGATCTGGCCCACCACCGATTTCCTCAACTACCCCATCGCGCTCTCGATAACTAAAGTTAACGCGGCCTGAAAGCACGCCTTCTATAAGTGGGCCACTCAGCGCACCATAGTACTCCTGGGTACCAAAGTTGCCTACAATACCCTTTAAAGACGCTTCGAATTCATCGGTAGGCTCTTTATATAAAATGTTGATCGCACCGCCTACTGCATTACGACCATATAGTGTGCCCTGGGGGCCACGCAGCACTTCTATGCGCTCTACATCCCAAAACGTTGCAGCAGTTGCACTAATTAGATCTTCGGAATAAACCCCATTAACATAAGTCGCGACACCGGGATCACCACCCAATGCCCGGAATTGTCGACCAACGCCTCGCACCGTGGCGTCATAGGGCTGAATGGTGGTTGCGGGAATGAAGTTCTGTAGATCTTCTTGATTTCTAATACCAAAATCTTCGAGAAACTGACCTGTAAACGCAGTGATTGAAATGGACGTGTCCTGAATGGAAGCCTCGCGCCGCTCTGCAGTGACAATGACTTCTTCGATGGAACGCGAACCGGCTTCGGCAGCCAGTGTGATAGAACTAAAAGAAAGTAGACCAAAAAAAATAGATAATGCACCTGCCAGGCGCAACAAATGTCTGCACACAATACCTCTCCAAATTAAACAAACGACGACTTATAAGATTGCTTAGCTGAAGCATCGCGACTTCATCGACGCCGATAGGAACACGGCCAATCTCGTCGAGTCAACAGCTACGTGGCAATGTTGTTGGTCTGTCGGACAAGAAAGGTAAGAAGCAAATCGTTGGCGATACGCGAAGGGATACTGAAGGAGTACGGCGCCACCGCCGAGCGTCTGCGCGATGTGTCGACGAGTCACTACAAGGTAGCTGCGTGTTACGGACCTCTAGACGATACGGTAATGTGTACAACTCACTTGTTACACGCACTTGCTATTAATGAAGAAAGAATGTTGCAGTATCAACAGTATCGCCGTGAAACCGTGGATATGCAGAAAGGGTTATTGGATATCCTGGAGGCTGTAACGTCTGAGTTAGCAGATGATGCCTTGATTGAGAAGACGCACTGGTTTCGTGTGCGAATGGATCAGTTTATCAGTGACCCTGGTGGTTAGGCTGGTACCCCATTCCGGCAGCTGGTGGAGTTCGCTAATACTTTGAGGATGCTGACACGTTATATGTTGGCTCTGCTCGTGGAGGTGGCGACGCTGCTGGCGTACCAGCTGTCTTAGCTGGTCTGTGTCCAGCCGGTCTAATTGGTCACCCATAGCATTCATGGGACGACAGGTTAACAGATCAAGCACGATGTGTCCGTGTAATTGTTATTTTATGTCGAGATTAAGCCCTAAAACATCACCTCAAAATGCACCGGCTGATGCGACCGCATACCATTTAAATCATAACCATCCAGCAGATAATCCAGCTGCTCAACTGTGAGCTCCAAAGACACATCCTCGAACCAGCCTGGCCATTTGAACCGTTGCTTTTCGAGACGCTTGTAGAGCATCCAGTAACCATTCACGTGCCAGATCAACAATTTGACTTTGTCTTCGCTGCGATTGATAAACACATACAAACTGCCATCCAGGGGGCTGCGTACAAGTTCGGTGGCCACGAGTGCACTTAAGCCATCCGTCTGTTTGCGCATATCAACAGCATCACGATACACATAAGTATGATCGCTACTAAACCGTTTAGCGTTCAAGGGCGTTGTCCAGTTCTACCACCCGAGAGATATCCATATCGCCTGGCAACACCACACGGCAACCTGAGGTGTGCAGGACAATGACTGCCTGATCAACCGCAGCGGGTTTGGTTATTTTCACCGCTTTGAATCCAGTTCGACCAGAAGTCTTTTTGCCAGAGGCTTTGTTAGCTTGGTAGCGGTGTTTGCGAAAAGTTTCTACCTTCACACCAATCGAATCGCAGAAGGCTTGTTCGGTTAATCCGCTGGACTTGCATTGAGCAATTATTTCTAACCATTGGGCATGACGGCGGGGTTTGGCTTTGGGGTTATGATGAGGTTCGGATGGCAGTGCTGGCCTTTGCAACATAAAGCGTGCTCAAATTACTGTGAGCCCAATAATTTGCCAGATTCAACCGCCGCTGAATACAATGGGTAGCATGGAGTGCTTACGTAACGCTCGGCGTTTTTTACCAACACCACAGGATGAAAACGGACGGTGCGAGAGCTGATGAGCGAGATTGGTTTGGAGAGGGAGTGTTCGAAGTGCGGTATTTGTTACCATTTGATACTTAGTCGTGCATTTATTGAAGGAAAGCCAGAGTAGTTTTGGCCATGAAATCGCCGGTCGCGGCGCTGCGAGATCACTCAGAGGATGTTTTACTGCACGGAACTGGCTACTGAGCTTTTTCAACCATGGACACTGCAATTCTCGCGCTCGACGCAACCTCCCAGGCACAACTTGTGCGCACAAAACAGATTTCATCGAGGCAACTTGTTGAGCTTGCCATCGCCAGAATCGAGGATCTCAATCCGTCACTGAACGCTGTCATACACCAGCGCTTTGAACAAGCGCTTATTGAGTCGGACTACCCAGCGAATGGTCCTTTTGGTGGGGTGCCGTTTCTCCTCAAGGATCTCGACGTTCTGCTCGAAAATGAACCCTTTCATGCTGGCATGGCCTGTCTTAAGGCTGCCAATTACAAGGCACCCCACACCAGCTCGCTGGTGGCAAAGTTTCAACGAGCCGGGCTGATCGTCGTTGGCAAGACCAACACACCAGAGCTTGGGTTGCACGGGACAACAGAACCACAAGCCTATGGAGCAACTCACAATCCCTGGATGCGGGATCATTCGCCCGGCGGTTCCAGTGGTGGTTCAGCAGCAGCGGTAGCCGCGGGAATGGCGGCAGTGGCGCATGCTTCTGACGGTGGTGGCTCCATTCGCATTCCAGCCAGTGCTTGTGGTCTGGTCGGGTTAAAACCGTCTAGGGGTCGAATCTCCATGGCGCCTGAACATGGAGACTATTGGAACGGTTTTGTCAGTTCTTTTGCAGTGACGCGCAGTGTCAGAGATTGTGCTGCATTGCTCGACTGCGTTTCTGGGGCAGAACCGGGTGATCCCTACACAGCGGTGCCTAATGAACGATCTTTCTTAAGTGCGGTTAAATTACCGGCACAACCCCTGAAAGTAGGACTCATGATCCGCTCCCCAACAGGCGCC
>QIGT01000037.1 GCA_003230835.1 Gammaproteobacteria bacterium | reverse complement strand
TCGGGGGTTCCGAACCTGATGACGGTGTTTGGCTATACCAATGCCAGCTGGACCCTGCGCGCCGACCTTATCAGCGCGTATATGTGCCGCCTGCTCAATCACATGGACGCGGAGAATTATATCGAGGCGCGTCCGGTGGCTGACGGCGTGACTGGCGACGATGATTTCCTTGATTTTTCATCCGGCTATGTGCGCCGGGCGATGGAGCGTTTTCCCAAGCGCGGAAGCCAGCAGCCATGGGTGTTGCACCAGAATTATGCCAAAGACATCGTGCTGATGCGCCATGGCAAGATTGAAGATGATGCGCTGGTGTTTCGCCGCGCGCATGACCCTGTTGCAGGCACAGCGCCTGAGTTGGCCGCAGCGCAATAGCAGATGATTTAGCGCATCACCGCCGTTTCAATCTTGAACCTCTGCGCGCTCCGGCGTATGTGAGCCTTGATGCCGTGTGAGCCTTGATGCCGCCTTAGCTCAGTTGGTTAGAGCGCTAGTTTGTGGAACTAGAGGTCCTTGGTTCGATCCCAAGAGGCGGTACCATCGCGTACGGGAAAGCATTTTCTGATTTCTCCATTTCGCCTATCTGTTTATTCTGCATCGCCAATAAGAAGGGACCCGTGTAGCAACTCCGCCATCGAGTAAAAAGTTTCTGCAACAACCTTATTGTCCGTAAATTGCTCGCCCTTGAAATCCAATTCATAGTAATCTCTCAGCTCTCTAGTGCTTGGATACCAGAACTCGAATTCAGTTTTGTAATACAATTTATCACAATCCGAGCCATCCGAAGTGGTTCTAAAGGCATAGGGTTTGAGAGCGATCCATTGCCGCTTCCAAAAATCGTAATTTGCCCCTGAGTAGGCATAGAGCTTTTTTCGTCTGTCTTCGTATTGAAGGAAGCAGTCCGATTCTTGATCACCAGATGCGATTCGGTAAATTTGATTCTTGAACATGCTGTTACCATGAAATCCCACTATGCCTTGCTCAGCGATAGTGATTTCCTTAAATCCGAGAAGAAATATCTCTGCACAAGCAGAGAAACACACGCCTTCAACCGTGGCGCTCCAGTCATTGCGTTGAGCAAGTTCGCCGAGTTTCAGTGCAGCATCCACTCTTCCACCTGTTAAGGAAAGTTCGACCTCAATTCTCTGGTTATCATATCCCGTCAGAAGTTGTACTAACTGCTCATCAATTTTTCCCGTCACGGATACCTTGGTTCGTTGTGGTTGTTCCTTCGCAACTACCTTAGCTCCGTGATTTTCGCACGCGCTATTTAAATAGATCGCCAACATAGTTAGGAAGGCCCAGATTAAATTAGAATTTTGCTTCATTCTGAGCCTTCCCACAGCCTAATCTAGACCCAAACAAATTATGAGATTAGCCGCAGCGGCCTGTTCTGCTGAGTAGCTTAACCCGCTAATAAAACCTGTTGCTCGTGCTTCCAGAGCGTTTATCGCTATCTGTGCAGTATAAGCGATAGATTCAAGCTGACACCCATCACCTTCTAATTCGTTTTGGTCGTCTGTGCCTGTTTCATTCTCAGCCTCACGTTCAGCAGCAATTGCTGTTTGAATAGCGTTCCCGCACGCTCCAGTCCCGATTCCACCACTTGTGGCAAGCGCACAGTCGCGCATAATGAACTCGTAAGTGCCTTCCCTCGCATACCCTTGGGGGGCTCCAACGTCTGTTAGTTCCTCCGGGCCAGCACCGCTTACCATTACAATTTCGTCGATTTTTAATTTTCTCATAAAATATTCTCCACATACAGTTTTCAAATCCGGGGGACTGGCTGAGAACCAAGCACACCACGCGATCCGGCACTTCACCACCGGGTGCTTTAGAGCACAAATGAAACCTATACGATTGACCAAATGTGTCAATGTCTCGAAAATGAAAGTTAGAATCGGTTGTGAACCGATGCGCAAAAACGGGCCTGGGCGAGGTTAGATTGGCAGCCAGAGTTAGGCATTTTCGCGGGGACGTATCGCGGAACATTGCCGCACAGCTATTCTGGAAGTTTGAATGGTGGTTAGAGAAATGCATGTAGAAAAAGACTAATATTGACAACAGGCCAAAGTAATTTCTGGCTCCGCGAGTAGGCATATTTTGAGATTCTCATAATTGAACATATATTCTCAAAATAGTAATAAACATCAGCGCTGTATCAGATCACTCTTCACATGGCTGAACATACCTTTTCGCCGTTTTCCCACTTGAAAATGGGGCTAAAAGGTGGTCCAGTATTCACTAGGTTCGACGAGGGATAAGGTGGGCTGTGCTGTACAATTCTCTAAATGCCATGAAAGCCAAGCAACTAGATGTTGGCAAGTTTGCTGACGGACAGGGTTTGTGGCTGCACAAACGTAACAAGCAACATGGCAAATGGATACTGCGGCTTGTCGTGCATGGAAAGCGTCGCGAAATGGGCTTAGGCCGATGGCCTGATGTCTCTATCGCAGAGGCTCGTGAGCGCGCCGCAAAGGCCCGCAAGCAAGTGAGAGATGATCTTGACCCGATAGAAGAGCGCAGGAAGACGAAATATACTTACACGCGCAATATGCTGAAAGATGTGATTGCTAAGTGCCATGAAGCCAAAAAAGCCGAACTCAAAGGTGAGCGAAACCAGAAGCAGTGGCTTTCTCCTCTCTCCGTGCATGTCATTCCGAAGTTAGGCGATATGGCCGTGGAAAGCATTGACCAGCATGTGGTGAAGTCAGTGCTCGATCCAATCTGGCATAAAAAACCGGAGGTCGCTCGCAAGGTGATGAACCGAATGAATATCACGCTAAAGTATGCAGCGGCATTGGGATTAGATGTCGATCTACAAGCGACCAGCAAAGCAAGAGCACTGCTTGGGAAACGAGATCATAAACCCACTCATATTCCGTCACTTCCCTATGCTGAAGTGCCAGCCTTCTATCGAATGCTATGCACTAAGAATTCGATGACATGCCTTGCGCTGAGGTTTCTGATCCTAACCGCCACTAGAACTGGCGAGGTCCGCATGGCGCAGTTTGATGAAATCCAGGATGATATTTGGATACTACCGCCTGAACGTACCAAAACCGGCATTGAGCATCGCGTGCCCCTTTCTGGCGAAGCGCTGAATGTCATCTCGCTCGCTTCAACTGAAAATAATTTGCCGTGGCTGTTTCCCACCAGAAAAGGAAAAGTACTCTCAGATATGGCAATGTCTATGTTTATGCGCAAAGAAAAATACGAGGCTCGACCTCATGGTTTCAGATCAAGCTTTCGAACCTGGGCAGAAAATGAAACAGATGCTGATTGGGAGACTAAAGAAACGAGTTTGGGACATGCTGTTGGTAGTACAGTTGAAAGATCCTATCAACGCTCTGATTTGCTTGAGAAGCGTCGAGCGCTGATGCAGAACTGGGCTCATTTTCTCACTGGGTAGTAAATAGCGCTTAGGTGACGCGCGCGAACTCAGCCAACGTTGATGTACTGAACAATGGTGTTAATTGTCGTTTCTATATGCACATTTGTGTCAACCTCTAAGTCCGATTTCAAGTTAGCGATAGCATCCGTCTCAAATTGAATGTTGCGAAATCGTGGTCCCATGCCGGCCACACCTCTATCTAGCCTTGCTCGAATTCTTTCCTGAAGCACCTTCGTTTCACACATCAACTTAATGACTTTGCAGCCATATTTTTGTTTTAATTCAGCGGCACCCGACGGCGACATTGATGCAATCGCACGGTTGTGCACCGTTTGCAGTTTGAAGCCGTATCTGCGTGAGTGAATCAGCTCTATGTGATCAAAATAGCCTTCGATAGCTAATGTCGAAAATCTGTGCTTTGCAAGGAAAACATTTGCATAGTCACTTGTTTCACCAGTGCGTGGATCGCGGTCGCGGTAGGTTGGAAGAACCGCACACTGATAATCATCATGCAGCTTCTGTAGCACCGTCGATTTCCCAGACGCCGTAGCCCCAACGATTAGAAAGAGTTTATCGTGCATAATCCCTCAGTATCCCGATGTCGTCAATGAAGTGGCGAGCAGTGACAAAATTCTTCATCGGATGCCCGGACAGTAACCAAAAGCAGGCGATGCTGTATCTGTAGCCGTCACCCTGAACTGGAAGAACCGCATGAACAGCCCCTCGTATCCGACTTTGTTCTCGGAAGTCCGATATTGCAGCACCGAAAAATACGCAGGATGGGCGTCCAATGTTTTCTCCGACTTGCGGAGCCTCAAACTGACTTAAGCGGTCAGCATTGTCGTGGGCAAAGATCAATTTTTGTGAATTACGGTTGTCGCTGGTCCAGATGATTCCGGATAAAGCTGTTTTATCTATGTGAGGATTGGTGCCTGCAAGAAAGTCCGGCCGATATCGCATCAGGCGGATCACTATTGGCAGTTCACCAGGCGGTAGCAGTTGCGCTCGTAAATCCGGTTCCTCACCGGCCATCCGCTCAACAAAGGGGCGCAGGTGCTGCGCGCCTTTTCGGAGTATCGTTCGTAAACACTTAGCATCCGCTGGACCGATTAGCTGCCGATCCAACAAGCGGTCAATATACGATGCGTGAAACTGCCAAACGATTTTGTCATCATACCCACGTTTCGGTTCGCTGTTTCTGAAATAGGGTGTGTAAAAGCAAGCAAACTTGTCACGCATGGCGGCGTCCGCCGACCACTGATTGAGAAGGTAGGTGAAGCGATCCGAGAAATCAAGCGAGGTCGAATACCGTTCGATAAAGGTCTCAAACGCATAAATTGCACGTTTCGCGAGCCGATCATTGATAGGTGATTGAGCAACGACTACGCGGTCTTTAAGCAGCGTTTCCCATTCCCAATTTTCGTATACGGTCGCGACATTCATATAAGCATAATCGCACACAAGCACAAAAATACAATTATTTTCTTTTAATTCAACGACTTATGAGAATAATGAGTTGATGATTAGGTCAATTTTTAGTGCAATTCTTAGAATCTTGCAGCTCCACCCAAGCGGACAGATTCTAGTGAAGTTAGCATTACGATTATGGCCGCAAATCGGCATCGATATTGTAGTAAACCTCTTCCGGCAATAGATCACTGCCAGCTCGCTTTTCCTCAGGTTTCTCGAATTGCGCCTCGACCGCTAGGTCGATGTTTCGAAACATATCCAAGAGTTTGGAAATCTTCTCGAACTGCGCGGCGGTCAAATAAGCGTAAGCTTTCCGCCCGTTCGGTCCTGCTCCTCTGCCGATTTTGCTTATTAGTCCAATTTCGATCGCCTTCTTTACGTAATTGTCCTGGGTATTGGAGCTGGTTACATCGAGTTCTTTTTCCAGCTTGTGCTTGAGTACACTTATATCAACAATCTGAAAATTCTGCCCTTGATAACGGTAGAATTCGACGTTCCCGTTAGCATGCTCCTGCAACAGAGAAACCAGCAGTATACGTAGTGGATGGAAAACAGCGTTGCTATAGATATACCTATAGGCATTGTCTTCCATCCTCACCCTATTGACATGCCTCCTGGCAAGAAGCAGCTTATCAAGACTCTGGGGAATTGATGACGAGTCGACCATTTTTCCTCAAACGTTGATTTTCAAGTGAATTCAACGGCATAATATTAGGTTGAAAATGTCAAGGAGTTTCGATGCAAATAGTTACTAATCAGCATTTTTCTATAGGCGAGCTCTCGGACAGTCATCGGCAGAGCATTTGTCGACGTGTGTCGACCAAGCAAGATATTTCACTTGCCGATGCCAACATAATTCTTGATGACCTTTTGGTTTTCTTGTCAGCAAGCGCTGCGTGGCCAGAGACCAGGTTCAGCCCGCCCCCCCAGATGGACGATCTATGGCACGAATTTATTCTACATACGCACGCTTACATCGATTTTTGCCAATCGGTAAGCATAGCTTACATCCATCATGTGCCTCACGGAGACATAAACAGCGTACTGGAGGATGTTACCGGTCCGCAGTTGAACCACGTATTTGATGAACTCGGTATTTCATACACGAAACAATATTGGGAAAACTTCGACGCTGAATGCCACGGCTGCGATAAGGGCATTGCGCGAGCACAAGACCAAAATTTGAGAATTGCACACTGATCTTAGGCCGCTATTGCTCTATCAAGTCGCTCTGAGAGCAACATTCTCAACACCGAAAAATTACTGGCATATATGACATTGTCATAAATCTTAAGTTCGTCTTCCCTGCCAATCCAAATACATTCAATACCAGCTTTGATCGCCGAGCTAACGCCACTTTCACTATCTTCGATAGTAAAGAGAAGAGTCCCATCTGTCTCTGCAAGGTGGTTAGCGATTTCGGTGTAAATTTCTGGACTGGGTTTTGGAGCACAATGGTTGTACGTGCTAAATACTTGATCAATACAATGCCGAATGCCCAACTTGGTCAGGTACAACTCGACATAAGTGGGTGGTGAGTTCGTGCAGATCATCAATCTTATTCCTGACCGATGGCAAAATGTAATGAAGTCTGTGGAACCCGAAACCTCATTTATATTTTCAATGAAATTTCGATCGGAGTCTATTTCGCTTTCTAACACATCGATATCATAGTCCGTGATACCAGCTCGTCGGCAGGAGAATGTGATAAAATCTTTCAAATTTCTGCCTGAGAAATTGCCCGCAATCTTTATTGCTTCACCTTTCCGATATCCCAAGCCTCTTAGAAATTTTCTTTTTGCCGACAGCCAATGGCTACTCGTATCAGCGATTGTACCATCAAAATCTAAAACGATGTAACTCAGGTTGGTCGTTGAAATGTCCTTGTTCATAGAAATTCTTACCCCCTAGCCTCGCTCATAATTATCTCCCCGCCGTACGCACTCAACAGAATTCAAGCCACAAGTTAGATAGTCTCATTCGGATCAGCGAAATGATACTGACCATCGGTCAATATTGACTATTAACTATAGTTGATTCCAAATATCACGTGAAGTTTAGTTCACTGCTCATCGGAAAACCTAAGGTCTGTGGACAATTAACGTAAGGCGATGATTGTAGCAGCGATATTCCATGTTGCGCGATAGCTTGTGTCAGTTTTATCGTACCG
>QIGT01000081.1 GCA_003230835.1 Gammaproteobacteria bacterium | reverse complement strand
ATGAAATGCTGTTCTGCGAGCAACTCGGTAGGTGCCATCAGTGCTGTTTGACAGTTTTGCTCTGCGGCACGGATGGCAGCAAAAGCAGCAATTACCGTTTTACCAGAACCCACGTCACCTTGGACTAGCCGCAGCATGGGAACCGCGAGTTCAAGATCGGTTAGAACTTCACTTACCACTCGTGCTTGGGCTTGAGTTAAATGGAAGCCAAGATTTTGTAGTAGCACCCTACCCTTGCCTTGGGATCTGGGTAGCCCAATGGCGTGTTCTTGTTGCCGTCGAAAAGCGCGCCCTTTCATTACCAGATAGAAGGCAGTGAGCTCATCGAAGGCGATCTCTTCCCGAGTGCTGTCAATTGTGGAAAAGTCAGTGTCGGCGGGTGGTTGGTGTAGAAATTTGAGCTTGGCGAAAGGTGTGCCACTTTGCTGCGACCATGGCAATGCACCCATGGTTTTTTGTAATCTACGAATGTGTCCCTGAGCAAGTCCTTGTGTGGTGGGATAAATTGGCGTCAAGGTAGGAATGGGTGGCTCAGGTGGAGTGTCGAAACTCTCGTACTGTGGGTGTGCGGCGCTGAGTTCCTTGCCAAAAAAGCGAAACTCACCATAGGCGCGGACGTAGTGCGCTTCGTTCAGCCTGTTTTGTTGGTATCTAGAAAAATGGAAGAAGCGCAGGTGAACTTCGCCGCTTTCATCTTCAATGGTAACTTTTAGACTACGACGCTTTCCAAACAAAACAACACACTGCTTGATACGCCCCTCGACAAAGCATTCGTCTCCGGCACGAATGTGGCCAAGGGGGGTTAGCTTGGTACGATCCTGGTAGCGTTGTGGCAGGTGTAGTAGTAGATCAATGTAGCGATATATTCCCAGCCGTTCGAGGGCTTGTTGCAACTTAGGCCCAACCCCTTTCAAATGATCGATGCGCAGGTGTGGATCTACGCTCACTCGTGAATCATGATCGCATCAACTTCGATATTTGCACCCTTGGGTAGCGCGCTCACTTGAATCGCTGCGCGAGCAGGATAGGGCGCCTCGAAGTATTCAGCCATCACCTCATTTACAGTCTGGAATTCACTCAGATCAGTTAGGTAAATGGTGAGTTTCACCAAGCAGCCTAGGTTACCACCCGCGGCTTGCGCAACAGCGGCTAAATTCTTAAACACTTGGTGCGCTTGAGCGGCAAAACTATCGGTAACCAAGGTCATGCTTTTTGGCAGGAGAGGAATCTGACCAGACAGATAAGTTGTCTTTGATGATTGTGTTGTGACGGCTTGTGAATAGGTACCTATGGCGGCTGGTGCGTTATCGGTGTGTACTATTGTTTTCGACATTCTATGATCCCATACGGGCGATGTTTATCACCGCCCCGACGTTGCGTAATCTGCGCATGACGCGCGCTAAGTGGCTACGATTTTTAACCATGATACCGATGACCATGGTACTGACCTGTGCATTGCGCTCTTCGACATTTATGTTTTCCACGCCAGCATCCGTAGCGGTTACTTCTGAGGCAATCTCTGCCAGTATTCCTTTGCGGCGACTCACGTTTACTCGCAGAGTGGTGATGAACTCTCCTTCAGTCTTGGTGGTCCAGCGTGCGGGGATAATTTCGTGGGAGGCGCGCTTGCGTCGCTCGTTGATATTTGGACACGTTTCAATATGCACTACAAAGCCTTTGCCCGGGGTCATATGGCCGACGATTTGATCTCCCGGCACCGGTCCACAACAACGTCCGTAATTGATGATCAGACCTTCACCTCCGCGGATTGCCACCGGACCTCCGCCCTCCACCGCGACAGACTCATAGTCTGGGTTGTCTGCAGCGAGTAATTTTTGAGCGGCAACATAGGCCATCAAGTTGCCATTGCCGATGGCCGCCAACAGCTCATCTAATTTGCGCACCCCCAGTTCGGTAAATACGCGGCGCAAACGTCTGAAGTCTAAGTCGTTGATGCTGATGTTCGCGTTGCCCAGGGCGCGGTTGAGTAATTTGCGACCGAAGGCGATGGCCTCGCTGCCTTGTTGGTGTTTCAATGCCAAACGAATGGCGGAGCGTGCTCTTGAAGTGACTGTAAAGGTCAACCAATCGGGGTTGGGTCGCGCGTCATCTGAAGTAATTATTTCGACACTTTGGCCACTTTGTAGCTGTTGAGACAGTGGCGCCAAATCGCGATCTACCCTACAAGCCACGCAACGATTGCCTATGTCAGTATGTACCATATAAGCAAAATCGACTGGGCAAGCGCCCTTGGGCAACTCCATAATTTCGCCGTCTGGAGTGAAAACGTACACCTCATCAGGGAACAGATCTAACTTAAGGCTTTCAATAAACTCTAGCGGATTTCCGGCTTGTCGCTGTAGTTCAAGTAAGTCTTGAACCCATTGGCGCGCGCGCCGATGACCAGCATCCAATTCATCATCACCCGACTTGTACAGCCAATGACCGGCAATGCCATTTTCGGCAACTGCCTCCATTTGCCGTGTACGGATTTGCACTTCGATAGGCACCCCGTGCATACCAAAAAGCGAGGTATGCAATGACTGGTAGCCATTGGCCTTCGGAATGGCGATGTAATCTTTGAAGCGGCCAGCCACAGGTTTGAAGAGGTTATGCACGACCCCCAAAGTGCGGTAGCAGGCATCTACCTGATCAACAACGATGCGAAACCCAAATACATCCATGATCTCAGCAAAGGACTTCTGTTGCGCTTTCATTTTACGGTAAATCGAAAACGGGTTCTTTTCTCGGCTGAGGACAGAGGCGCTAATACCCTCTCGGTTGAGGGCCGCAGTGATGGTGGCGGAGATTTCTTCCATCAATTCTTTGCGGTTGCCGCGGGCTGATTTTACAGCTCTAGCAATGCGGTCAGCGCGGAGTGGATAGAGGGCCTTGAAGCCGAGCTCTTCGAGCTCGATTTTCATAGTATGAATGCCTAAGCGGTTGGCTATGGGGGCATAAAAATCTAACGTTTCCCGGGCGGTTCGCTTACGTTGCTGGTCCGACATCACACCAATCGTACGCATATTGTGGAGACGATCGGCCATCTTCACCATGATCACTCGAATATCTTTAGCCATCGCCAAAGCCATCTTCTGAAAGTTCTCCGCCTGGGCTTCTGCGCGACTGGCAAAAATGTTGCCAAGCTTTGAAACGCCATCAACGATTTCAGCGACAGGTTTGCCAAAGCGCTCGCCCAGGGTGGTTTTATTCACGTCACTGTCTTCGATGACGTCATGTAATAAGGCCGCCATCAAAGTTTGATGGTCCATGCGCATTTCGGCGAGAATATGTGCTACAGCTGTTGGGTGAGTGATGTAAGGATGGCCTGTGCGCCGCGTCTGTCCCTCATGGGCCTTAGCCGCGTATTCATGGGCGCGCACGACCTGTTTTATTTGCTCTTCGGTGAGGTATTTGAGTCGCCGTTTGAGCGAGCTAATCGTTGCCGGTGCAGCGATATCTGGTCGTCTAGCATATTCTGCTAGCTGGCCAACAAAGTACGATTGTGATGTGGGGTTTAGCCTAGGGCTGGTCATCTCCTAACCTGTCTTCACGGCGCCCAACGTTGAAGTTGAAGCTAATTTCAATGTCTTCATCCTCTGTAGACACTTCCTGGCTGTCAAGCATTTCGTGGGAGATTAGGCCTGCAGCGATTTCGCGGAGTGCGATGACTGTAGGTTTGTCATTTTCTTCAGGTACTAGGGGATCATTTCCGTAGGCACGCAAACCTCGGGCCCTGCGTGTGGCCAACATAACCAAGTCAAAACGATTGTCAACGTGGTCTAAACAGTCTTCTACAGTAATTCGTGCCATGGTTGCCTCGGCTAATGCCCGGGTTGCAAAGAGCCGCGCAGTGTACAGATACCTTAAGTACCTGACAAGATGGCTTTGATCTGGTCATTGTTAGCGATTTGCTCGCCAGAGCGCAACCTAGTTGTCCTGAAGATGCCTAAGATATCTGCCAACGCTTGTTCGAAATCATCATTGACCACTAAGTACTGATAAGTATGAGCATGAGACATTTCTAGCTGCGCCTCAGCCAGGCGTGTCTCGATGCTGTCGAGGCTGTCTTGATCTCGATGGGTGAGGCGCTCTCGCAGCGTTTTTATGGTCGGTGGCAAGATAAAGATGCTTAGGGCGTCTGGTATCAATTGCTTAATTTGGGCAGCACCTTGCCAGTCTATTTCTAAAATCACGTCCTGGCCGTTTTCGCGCAGAGTACGCACTGCACTTTTCGCGGTGCCATATTGATTACCGAATACTGTTGCGTATTCGAGAAAATCACCCTTCTCGGCCATTTGTGCAAACAGTGCCTTATCGACAAAAAAATAGTTCACACCGTTGCTTTCATTGCTGCGCTGTTGACGTGTGGTATGGGAGATTGAGACCACTAATCGAGGGTCTGCGGCCAACGCGGCTTCAACCAAACTGGTCTTGCCGGTTCCCGATGGCGCGGAGAGGAGTACCAGTAAACCATTGCTCATGCGACATTCATTCTATGTTTTGTACCTGTTCGCGGATTTGTTCGATCAAGACCTTCAAGTCTACTGCATGGCGGGATGTTTCTGCGTCCACCGACTTGGCCCCTAGAGTATTGGCTTCTCTATTTAGTTCCTGGGTCAAGAAGTCTAGGCGACGCCCGTGAGGTCCGGGCCCGTTAGTATGGTTACGGGCTTCCGCAACGTGTATCGACAAGCGATCAATTTCTTCAGCGACATCGAATTTTTGCGCCAGAATGGCGACTTCAGTTTCCAGTCGCACCGGGTCGATGGTCATTTCAAGATCTGCCAATCGTTGTTGTAGCTTGGCCTTTTGTTTGCTGGCGATTTGCGCAGTCAAGGGTTTCAGTTTGATAACCAGTTCATCAATGTGGTTGAGGCGTTCGCTTATGGTTTGGTGCAGTCGCCTACCTTCGCGGCCACGAGATTCGAGCAAATCGGTTAGGGCCTGTTCAAATAGGTCCTGTACCGTTTGCAATAGCTGTCCATCATCTGTGGGTGTGTCGTCTAGTACGCCGGGCCAGCGTAATAATTCCAATGGGCTAACACCGCCAATATCAGGCGCATCTCGACGCACTTGTTCAATGGCGGCCATGAGATCCAATAGTATTTTGCGGTTGATGGTGATGCCATCTGCAGTAGCTACGGGGCTAATTTTCAACGTACAGTCCAATTTCCCACGTTTCAGGACTTTGCGGGCACACTCGCGTAATGGATGTTCGAGGCTACGTAGTGCGTCGGGCATGCGAAACTGAGTTTCCATGTACCGGTGGTTAACTGATTTCAGTTCCCATACTAAGTGAGAGTTCTGTGCGTCTATTGCAGCCCGCGCAAACGCTGTCATGCTATACATCATTGCGACCGTGCCCCCCTAAAATTATTATTTCTGTTATGAAGCTGTGCGATTCTAACGCGTCTACCTATAATGTGGCCAAAACAAGGAGATTTTATGCGTCCTAGTGGCAGAGCTAATGATGAAATGAGGGCAGTTTGCTTTACCCGAAGCTTTACCAAACATGCGGCCGGGTCGGTATTGGTCGAATTTGGTGATACCAAAGTCTTGTGCACCGCTTCGGTTGAAGAGTCTGTGCCCCGTTTCATGCGTGGACAAGGTAGCGGCTGGATCACCGCGGAATATGGCATGTTGCCCGGCAGTACCCACAGCCGCAATGATCGCGAGGCCGCCCGTGGCAAGCAAGGTGGTCGCACGGTCGAAATTCAACGCCTGATTGGTCGTTCCCTACGCGCCATGGTAGATATGCAAGCCTTGGGCGAACGCACTATTCGGCTTGATTGCGATGTTTTGCAAGCCGACGGTGGGACGCGTACCGCCTCAATAACCGGTGCGGCTGTGGCGCTCGCAGACGCCATTGGCACCTTGCCTGTTCAGGGTGCGTTCAAGGAGTTTGTGGCATCTATATCTGTAGGGATCTATAAAGGTACGCCGGTACTTGATTTAGATTATGCAGAAGACTCAAATGCGGAGACAGATATGAATGTGGTATGCCTGGGTTCAGGTGGCTTTATCGAAATTCAAGGCACAGCGGAAGGCGCACCATTCAGTTCGGCTGAGTTAGATAAACTAATTGCATTGGCGCAAATCGGCACTTCGCAGTTGTTTGCCTTGCAGAAAGCAGCCTTGAGTGGTGGGCAATAACTTGGCTGTAAAATTTGACCAAACCCAGTTTATCGAGTTCTTGCTGCAGCAGGATGTGCTGCAATTTGGAGAGTTCGTATTGAACTCAGGGCGGCTCAGCCCGTACTTTTTTAACCTGGGTGCGTTGAACATGGGGCATGCCTTTACGCAATTGGGCCAAGCTTATGCCGTCACCATAATTAATTCCGGGCTGGAATTTGATGTGTTGTTTGGACCAGCCTACAAGGGTATTCCTATTGCGGTCGCGACAGCAATGGCGTTGGCTGCGAGTGGTCGATCCGTTGGTGTGGCTTACAACCGCAAAGAGGTCAAGGACCATGGTGAAGGTGGGCAGCTTGTCGGTGCACAAGTCGAAGGGCGCGTGCTATTGATAGATGACATACTCACTTCAGGTAAAGCCATACGTGAAGCCTCCGCCTTGATCAAACAAACCTC
>QIGT01000498.1 GCA_003230835.1 Gammaproteobacteria bacterium | reverse complement strand
ACCCCGTTGTAACCCCACAGCCGATGTAGCACACCTTGTCAAATGGCGCGTCTTCGCGGATTTTTGCCAGCGCAATTTCTGGCATTACCGTGAAATTCGAAAACGTCGAGGTGCCCATGTAGTGGTGTAACGTTTCACCTTGCAATGAAAAACGCGAGCTACCATCGGGCATCAGCCCGCGGCCCTGGGTTTCACGAATCGCACCGCATAAATTGGTTTTACCAGATAAACAAAATTTGCATTGCCGACATTCTGGAACATATAGGGGAATGACGTGGTCGCCGGGCTTAACAGAGGTGACTTGTGCGCCCACTTCGCGAACGATACCTGCACCCTCGTGACCCATAACTGAAGGGAAAATGCCCTCTGGGTCTGCCCCTGACAACGTGTAGGCATCGGTATGACAAATGCCCGCCACCATAATCTCGACCAATACCTCGCCTTTTTGAGGGGGTGCAAGTTGCACAGTTTCTATAGACAGTGGTTTACCCGCCGCAAATGCGACCGCAGCCTTTGTATCCATCTTAATTCTCTTGATTACAACGTGCGTATATTCATGCGTAGAGGGGTTGCTTTGCAAGCCCCATGCCCCGACACCTGATAAACTGCAGGCATGCTTTGCTACTCAAACAGTGGTCTATGCGTTTAAGCGCTTGGTTTAAGCTCGGCGTTCGCGATTGGCACAAATATGTGCCCCTAGCGCCTGTGTTATTGAACTACAGCCGTGACGACTTCGACCATGACCTGGTCGCTGGGTTGGTGGTCGGCATGGTTACCATCCCCCAAGCCGTAGCCTATGCCTTTTTGGCTGGCGTGCCGCCCCAGTCTGGTCTTTATGCCTGCCTGGTGCCAATGATACTTTATGCCATATTCGGCAGTTCTCGACAGTTGGTGGTCGGACCGGTGGCAGTAGCGGCCCTCATGGTGGTGGCCACCGTGAGTGACTACGCTCCTAAATACAGCGACGCTTACTTAGGCATCACCACCATCATATGTCTTCAAGCCGGTTTGGTACTATGGGTGCTGCGTTTGTCGAGAATGGGTGGGTTGGTTAATTTGTTAAGCCACCCAGTCATCACGGGCTTTGTGAATGCAGCCGTGATTCTCATCATCATTAGTCAGCTTCCGGCGTTCAGCGGTATCGCTGTGGACAATACCGAACAACCCATTACGGTGCTCACCAATTTACTGACCAACATCTCAACCCTAGACCCAACTACATTTGTGCTGGGTGGGTGCGCACTACTGGTGCTACTGGTATATCCAAAGTTGATCATCGTTTTGGCGAAGATAATCGGCAAAGACCTGTCTGCAAATCACGCAGTTACCCGTCTAGGGCCAATGATAGTGGCAGTATTCAGCATAGTCGTGGTATTGACCGCAGGGATAGAAAACAGCCTGGCCACCGTTGGCCCCATACCAGGAGGGCTGCCCAACATCACCATTCCCCCCTTCGACCTGACCTTATGGATAGATCTGCTGCCAGCGTCAGCAATAATTGCTATCGTATCTTATGTAGAAAGCTACTCTATCGGCACCACTTTAGCCGCGCGCATGCAAACCCGTATCAATTCCCATCAAGAACTTATCGCCTTAGGGGCGGCAAACTTAGGCGCAGCCTTCACCGGTGCCTACCCAGTAGCGGGTAGTTTTTCTCGCTCAAGCGTAAACTACTATGCCGGTGCAAAAACACCTGTGAGCAGTCTTGTTTGCGCTGTCTTGATCGTTATCGTCTTACTGTTCTTCACCAACTTTTTCGTCGCCCTTCCCCACGCTGTATTAGCGGCCATTGTGATGGTGTCTGTAGTGGGCTTAATGGATTTAAAAAGCTCTCGGCGGCATTGGTCCATTCATCGGGAAGACGCCATTACCGAGTATGCGACACTTATCTTAGTTTTGTTTACCGGCGTAGAAATCGGCTTGTTGGCGGGTGTGGGTCTTTCGTTAGCTTTCTTTATTCGCACATCGAGTCGCCCAAACATCACCCAGGTTGGGCGGCTAGCCAACACAGAACACTTTCGCTCCATCAAACACCACGAGGTTGAAACCCTCCCGCATGTTCTCGCCCTGCGCGTCGATGAAAATATTTATTTTGGCAACTCGGCTCAAATTGAAGCTAAGTTCTTAAAGCGTGTGCACAGAAGGCGCGACACTCAACACCTGCTCATCGTTTTTAGCTCTGTTAACATGGTCGATGCAACCGGTCTACAGATGCTACACCGACTCAACGCGAATTTAGATCGTGTTGGAGTGTCTTTAAACCTTTGCGAAGTGAAAGGAACGTTGATTCGACAACTTGATGCCGCGGAACTGACCAAGGCATTGTCTGGCGCCATTTTCTTCAGTACAGATCGTGCCATGAAACATTTCGAGACGTTACATCAAGAACAAAGCAACAGTTCGCCTTCTGGGCCAAACTATTGAATACACTCGATCGCTACATCACTACCCACGCCAATCGCTCAATACTGGTTGTTGCTCTTTGTTTGATCAGTTTAATCACTCTGTTCGCTCTGCTAGAAGAGTTGGATGATAACCAAGCCTCTTACGGGCTGCGCGAAGCGGCGTTATATGTGCTGCGTACATTGCCTCGGCGTCTGGACGAGATCATGGTGTACAGTGTTTTCTTGGGTTATTTGATCGCCTTAGGGCGTCTCGCAGAAACTAACGAGATCACCATTTTTAGAGTTTCTGGCATGTCACCCTGGCGCATCGTTCGTGCACTGCTACCTTCTATGATGTTATGGCTTGTCATCAGCTTGGTACTGTCTGAGTATGTCGCGCCGGGTAGCGAACGCAGTGCAGAAGTAAATAAGCTACAGGCTCAGTACGGCGAAGAAGCCAGCTTGCGTAGGGGCGGATTATGGATTCGTAACGGCAACTTGTACATGCGAATACGCGCCATCGACAAAAATGGGCAGCTACACGATGTCACCCAATACTGGCTGAACCAAGACACAGAGATGGTGCAAAGTACATTTGCCAAAACCGCACAATACAATGAGCTGAAACAACATTGGGTATTGCATTCGGGCTCTACCACTCTGCTCACGAAAGAGAAAGTGAGCAAGCACCCCTTCGAGGAATTGATCTGGGACAACCCTATTACTCCAGACCTCCTCGCCAGCCAAGCTTTTCTCGAACCCAATAAAATGTCCATGCTCGCGCTGCTGCGCCAAATCGAATTTGCACGTACGCAACAATTGGGGGTTTCCGAATACGAACTGGCGTTTTGGTCACGGGCATTGAAACCCGTCACTTATTTTGGACTCACCCTATTCGCGCTAGGGGTGGTAATGGGTCCATTACGAGAAGTGGGTATGGGCGTGCGTCTTACCTTTGGCATTTTTGCGGGCTTAGGTTTTAAATATCTACAAGACCTCTTCGCACCCGCCGCCATGGTATTCAACATTCCGGCAGTCATCGCTATCCTACTGCCAATTTCTTTATATTGGTGCATTGCCTGGGTATTGATTCGAAGAAATGCCTAACAAATTCATTCTTTCACAGGAGACGTCATGAAACTTGGTCTTATGCTTGGATACTCCGGTGCGGAACTACGCATACCGTTAGAAGATGTACAACTCGCCGAGAAGCTCGGCTACGACAGCGTATGGACGGCAGAAGCTTATGGCTCAGACGCCATCACACCGCTGGCATACATCGCTGCACACACCACTCGCATTCGCTTAGGAACCGCAGTATTGCAACTGGCGGCACGCACCCCAGCCAACGCGGCCATGGCCATGGCAACTTTGGACATGCTCGCAGGTGGCAACCGTGCCATATGCGGTATCGGTGTATCAGGACCACAGATCGTTGAAGGATGGTATGGGCAACCTTGGGGCAAACCTTACTATCGCATGAAGGACTACGTAGCCATTATGAAAAAAATATGGGCTCGCGAAGAACCCGTCACTCATGCAGGCAAGGAGATATCACTCCCCTATACCGGCGAAGGCGCATTGGGCGTTGGCAAGCCACTCAAATCAATCTTGCACATGAATCCCAACATCCCCATTTTCCTAGGCACTGGGATGGAGTCTACGGTGCGCATGACCGCAGAAGTCGCCGATGGCTGGCTACCACTAGGATTTGTCCCAGAGACAGCACATTTGTATGACGGCTGGATTAACCAAGGGCTAGAGAAAGGCGGCAAGAGTGCAGAGCAGTTTGAACGCCAAGCCATGACTCAGGTAAAAGTCACTGACAACGTTCAAGCTGCTTTGGATGCGATGAAACCGGGTATCGCTTTATATGTTGGCGGTATGGGACACAAAAATCTGAACTTCCACAAGGAAATGATGGTACGCCGTGGGTTTGAGAAAGAGGCCGATCGCATTCAAGAACTCTACTTAGCTAAGCGTAAAGACGAAGCCATTGCCGCGGTACCCAACGAGTTTGTAGACAGTGGTGCCTTAGTAGGCTCAAAGCAACGTATTGCAGAACGCTTCAAAGCTTGGGAAGACAGTGGCGTCACTGGGTTGACCATTTCAGGAAATACCGAAGCGATTAAAACTATGGCTGAAGTTGCTCGTTTGAATTTCCCTCAGTGAAACAAGACAATGGGGCAAATGTACGCAGAGCAGGGTACGGAAACAACAACCACGGTGCGTGCCCATCCCATTTTTCTATGGCATCTGTAAAAAGCTCAGCGAGAGGCAGTTTTAGTTCTCCTCGATGATCTAAGAACTGCCCCCAAGAAGAGCTGCCGTTAAATCGAAGACGATGGGTGACAAGGACTTTAGAACTTGTGTAGGTCGCCGGGAAAAGCCTGCAGTAAGCATCCAGATGATATAGCCACGATGTGCCGCGTACTACTTTAGCAGCAGGGAATTGCTCTCTAATGTAGGCCCACATACGCGCCAATTCTAATTTACGCCTGCCAACCTTTGTGTGGTGAAGAGGTCCTATGCCACCATCACTGTCTCGATTGTGAAAGTGGATTCTAACCATACCCGAATCGTCAGGTGGCATAAAGCCGAAACAACCAAACGAATTTTCTCGCGGAAGGCTTTCGATGCACTGTTCTGCAAAAAAGGCTACAGCCCAGTCTAATCGTTGGGCATGATGAGTGTAAGAATTTATTTTATCAAGGAAAGACAGCCACCTGGCATTCACCTCAACCCCTGGCCTACGCGGCACCCCAAAGCCAAACCGGCGGTGCAAGTTTGTGTAAGTTTCAATACCATATGACATATCTTCTCCACGAACCGTACAAAGCTTCGCAGCAAAGCGTAGCTGCAAATCAAAATATCCGCGATATTGTTCCGCCCGCATTGTGCCGTTGTTCATAACGATAGAGGCACTCGTCAGTAAATTAGAAAATCGCCCGCCATGGTGATGCTTACACCCTCTAATTCGTACAGGGGAAACTCGGTGCCGGCGAATATTGTCGTACTTTCTGAACGCTCGCCATTGATGATGCGACGAACAATGGCCAATCGCCGTCCTTCTTGCATGGTTTCGATAAGCTGAGATCCGTGCGATGAATATTGCCATTTGATCTGCAACCCACTGATCCGCTCAAGATCATTAGCCAGAGCGCCAAGGTCATGAATAAGGAAGCTGTCGCCTAAAAAGGTATCGCCCCCAAAGAAGATCTGGTTTTCTTCATCGTACAAAGCCAAACCGTCTGGCGAATGGCCGGTGGCGTGAATCACTCGAAATTTGCGATTGCCTAAATCGACTTCATCGCCATCACGAAGAAAGCGAATATTTTCTCTGGCAAAGGGTGGAATCGAAAATGTCTTGGGATCAAAGTTTGACGGAAGTTGCACGCCTGCATGGGGTGTCATTTGTGCCCAGTACGCTTCAAAGCCCTTTACCCCTTCGGTGAGCTTGCGCACCGCCCATTCACTTTCTATGATCCAAGCTTCATCAAATTCCGTGTTGCCCCCATTGTGATCAAGATGATTGTGGCTATTAATGACCATCAACGGTTTGTCATCGTGGCCCTCTAGCGCTCGCACTTCTGCAAGAGCTTGATGAATGCTGCCAATGCCTAAGCCGGTGTCATACAAGACATCTTTATCTCGCCCAACAATGAGAAAGGAATTAACCTTGTCGATATGGCCCGGCTCCCAAAACGCATAAACTTCATTAGGCAGGGCTATCACTTCAAACCACTGGGTAGAATTGGGTATACGGCGCGCCGCGGACAATATCTCGACCAAGGCGTCTCTTTCTACGTTCGCTGCGGCAACCGGCTGCGGCGCGATCTCTATTTCCTTTTGCAAGGAATTTGAGTCTGGTGGCGGCGTAGTATCACAAGCCAACAAACCAAATGAAACCAGTACAGCGAGAATATATTTGGTCATTGCCTTGCGCCTTTTGTTGTTCAAATGTTCTCCAAATATGAGGCTACTTGTCGCTGAACGTGAAGTTCTCCGCCATTTTATCGCGTACCGCGCCCTGGTGAGCAAAGTAGGTTCGGAAGCCACCATTATAGTTGCCGTCCTGGCGTCGGTTAGACTCTCCTTCGAAGTTGTAATACCCCGGCGTGCAGTCTTGGTTCCTATTGGTCTTTCCACGATGCTTGATCACTTCTTGAACCCACCATTCTTCGGCTTGTTCAGTTGGATCCATCGTGTGGTG
>QIGT01000020.1 GCA_003230835.1 Gammaproteobacteria bacterium | reverse complement strand
CCAGCAACGATGAAGCAAGATTTACTGCTCGCAGAGAGCATTGGCGTTGATTATGTGATCCTTCCTAGTGACGATGATATCTACCCCGACGGGTTTCGTTACCAAGTAATCGAAAACGAGTTTAGTCGTCAGCTGTGTGGTGCAAATCGGCCTGGTCACTTCACCGGTGTTCTCACTGTGGTGATGAAGCTGCTAAATATAGTCAAACCGCACCACGCCTACTTTGGCAAGAAAGACTATCAGCAGTACGTGCTGATCAAGGACATGTGTGCTGCCTTCTTTATGGATGTGGAAATTGTGGGCTGTGAAACTGTACGAGAGCGTGACGGCTTGGCCATGAGTTCGCGTAACAAGCTGCTTAGCGAACCTGCGCGAGCGGTTGCGCACAAATTTAAACAAGCTCTGTCTTGCGTACCTGCCAAGATCAGCGCCGATTAATGATTCTGGCATTAGACGTTGGAAATAGTCAGATTTATTGTGGTGTGTTTGATGACGCAAGGTTGGTGACACAGTTTCGCCACGCCTCTTCTTCACGCAGCTCCTCGGATGAAATAGGTGTTTTTCTACGCGGTGCGTTAAGGGAAAACGGCGTTAACCCAGAGGACGTTAAGGTCATCGCGATTTCTTCCGTAGTACCGGAATTCAACTACTCTCTGCGTACGTGTTGTCAAAAATACTTTCAGATAGAGCCCCTGGTCATGCGGCCAGGTATTAAAACGGGCTTGCAGGTGGCCTATAAAGACCCGAAGGAAGTGGGCAGCGATCGTATCGCTGATGCCATGGGGGCGGTGAAATTGTTTCCAGGCAGAAACCTCATTGTGGTGGATTTCGGAACGGCCACCACTGTGTGTGCCATCACCAAAGACAAAGTCTTTCTCGGTGGAAATATCATGCCAGGTGTTCGGCTCGCCATGGAAGCGTTGGAAGCCAAAACAGCCAAGTTGCCCTCGGTTGAAATTAAACCCACTCGTTCTGTCATTGGCAAAACCACCATTGAAAGTATTCAAAGCGGGCTGTATTGGAGCAATGTTGGCATGGTGAGAGAGCTGGCGGGGCGTATCACCGGCGAGGTATTTGCTGACGATCCACCGTTGGTGGTCGCCACCGGTGGGTTTGCAAACCTGTTTCATCGCGAACAGCTATTTGATCACGTGGTTTCTGATCTGATTCTGGTTGGACTGTTGGAGGCGTTGCGGTTGAATGGGTATTTGGATACGCTGGCTTAGCGTATCCTGCGAACTTTTAGGCTACGACTACCGTGTGACTTGGTTAAATAGTATGAGCCACCAAAGCCTTTACGAATCACTACTTGATCTCCACTCGTTATGCTCAGCTTGGCTTGATCTGCTTGTTGCCACTTCTGGTTGTTGGATAAATCTAGTACGAGCTGGCCACGAGAATTTCGTGAGACTTTAGTTACCGCATGTTCGATAATCTTGATTTCTATCTCTTCTTGAAACGGCTTGCGCAAACCAAACTTTCTTTCAGGTGCGGGTGCACTTACTTCGTTAGTACCTAGCTTCTCTACCAACAAATCGTAGCAAGCGACTCGGCTTAGGGGTTCAATGACTTTCGCACAATCTAATAACTCGCGCTCACTCACTGCAATAGAGCTGAATAGAATCGTGGCGGCAAAGGAGAAGGGCAGTAGCATAGATTTCGTCCGTTCGAATATTGAGACCTTAAAACAAAATACCCCCGCAAAGCGAGGGTATTTTGAACGCAAACCCGATTCATGAAGAATCGGGGCTACATTGCGAACTACAGTCTGGCGCGAATACCAAAGTAGTAGTCACGACCGGTAACATCGTATAGAGAACCCGCTGTATTCAGCCCCGTATTTCCGTATTTGGTAATCTGGGTTAGTGCACAAGGATCTTCTTCGAAGAGGTTCTTAATTCCCAAGAACACTTCTAGGTTGTCTGAGGCGCTGTAGGACACTGACAAGTTGTGGTAGTCAGTAGCGTCGCAAGTATTACCGTTGCGATCTAGTGGAATACCAAACGTATCTGAGTTTTCATTGGTAAGTTCTGGTGTATTTGAATCTAAAGATTCGTCAATCCAGGCTACTGTCCAATTAAAATTCCAACGGTCTAAGCTGTAGTTAATACCTGCATAGAGACGGTTGTCAGGAAATTCAACTTCGCCACCTTCGTCATTTTCTGAACCCGTGGCAAGATCAGTAATGATGAAGTCTTCCAGCTTGTTCCAAATGACATTAACGCTTAGCACGCCAGGTACACCATCAAACCAGGAATCAAGATCTTTAGTGTAGTTGATTTCGATATCATAACCGCTTGTTTCCCAATCTTCCTGATTAAGGAATGAGCGGTTGACTTCGATTAACGAGCCAGAAGCTGGATTACGTAGGGTTTGGACACCGCCTGGCACAGGTCCAGGACAGGTCGCGTCGAACGAACCAGGATCAACGTTATAGCAATTGGTTACAACATCAGATCGTAGTGGCAAGGTGAGAACATCTTCTAGTTGAATGTCGTAGTAATCGACGGCAATTTGAAAGCCCTCAGCCCATTCCCAAGTTGGGGTTAAGACAAACCCAATTGTGAATGTGTCTGCTGTTTCTTCTTCAGCTTCAGGGTTACCACCGTTGAAACCGCCGGTAGATTGTCGTTCAACCTGAGTCAATGTAAATGCACCGGTATCGGTGATGCGTTGCTGGATGGCCGCAACTGATCGGCAGTTAGTACCAAGATTGCCAGGTGTGGCGGCGGTAGTACCATCGCAAGCGTCTTGAACAGAAGCGAAGGTTTCACCCGCACCTCGGAACAAATCGGATACGTTCGGTGCTCGCACAGCGTTGGAAAAGGTACCACGAAGACGAGCCCACTCGGCTACCCGCCAATCAAGTCCGATAGACCAGTTTGACTGATTACCGACAGTTGAGTAGTCGCCAATTCGATAGGCGGCATCAACTGTGAAGTTATCTAAGACCGGTAGGCTAACTTCAGCAAAGAACTCATTCACGTCGAAACGACCGTCTGTGGCAGCAACCCTGTTTGATGTAGTCACACCTGCTTGAACAGCCGCATCTGGCGTTTCAGAGCCTTGTTCCACACGTCGTTCGAACCCTACAGCGTAGCCAATAGTGCCACCGGGAAGTTCAGGTACGAAACTCATATCGCCTACGAGGGTTGCACCAAATACCAGTTGTTCAACGCGTTGGTCTGTTTGGGTATTAAGCCCCACATATTCCACTGCGCCAGCACTGATCGTGTTCACACCAAATGGATTGAATGGCACACACCCAAAACGACGAGCTTCTTCACTGACACATCGCATGGTGCCTTCAAATACTTCAACATCTAGTGCGAGGGCTGTGCGCTCTGCATTAATGCCTGAATTGTTTTGTTGGTCTGCTGTAGTTTGTCCCCAAGAAGCAAATAGTTCCAACTCAGTACCGTTGTCGAACGTATAGGTGAGATCGGATTGAATTGCGAAAGTGCGGCGATCAATGCTTGATCCGCGTCCTTGGAACTCGACTAATCTACGTGAGCTAGTATTTGCTTCCAACTCGTTAAGGTTGGTCAGTCCTGCTGCCAATAAATTGGTGCGCAGTAGCGCGGGCAACAATGGCGAGGTCGCTATGTCGAGACCACCGGTGCCACCTTTTGGAATATCCCAAATACCACTGACTAGATCCAGTGGAAAAGGCTCGAAGGTGGTTTGAATTTCTGTTTGGTTGTAGTTAACCATGACCTTTGCTTCGAGTTGATCTGAGATCGAATAGGTCATCCCAGCAGCAGCATATACACGCTCTGTTGGAGAGGCGAGATCACGGAAGTTTGCCCTATTGAAACGGTCAGAATTAGGCCGGTCAGCTAGTCCGCTGCGAAACGGAGTGCCGTCACCTTGGAAATCGCCAAAACGACCGCCTGGAGGAAAGCTTGAACCTAACCAATAGTCACCTGGTGCACGATTAGGGAAACCTAATGCATCTAGAG
Source organism: Gammaproteobacteria bacterium (assembly GCA_003230835.1). GTDB lineage: Bacteria > Pseudomonadota > Gammaproteobacteria > Pseudomonadales > Azotimanducaceae > UBA4421. The sequence continues at coordinate 6,098 of QIGT01000020.1, read as the reverse complement.
CGCCCCGGGTATAATAAGCAAGGTCGGTATCAGAAAAATCGCGTTCTGATGCAGATATGCCTTTGTCGTCTGAATATCCAAATGCTATCCAAGCATTGCCATTGTCAAAATTTGATCCCATGGCGATGTCGATGTCGTAGCGCTCGCGGTTACCTTGTTCTGGCTGATTTGACTGTACCTTGATTTCGATACCTTCAAAGTCTTCCTTCATGATTAGGTTGACCACGCCGGCTACGGCGTCAGATCCGTAAATTGCAGACGTTGCACCCGTTTTGATCTCAATTCGTTCGATCAATGCGGCAGGTATAGCGTTCATATCAACGGCATAACCGACACTGGGTGTGATTCCAGAAACGAAGCGTTTGCCATTAACCAAGGTTAACGTGCGTTGTGATCCCAGATTCCGCAGGCTGGTGAGCTGTAACCCGGATGAGCTTCCGGCAAATACATTATTTGAGCTATTTGACTCAGCAATACTTTGTGGAATGCGTGAAAGAAATTCACCGATATTCGTGGCACCAACCGCAGATATCTCACCGGCATCAAGTACTGTGAGTGGAGCGGTGGAGGTGAAGGTGTCGCGCGCGATACGAGATCCGGTTACGACAACTTCTTCGATTGTAGCTTCAGCTTCTGCCACGGCTACCTGCGAAAATGACGCAGTAGACAGCAACAGGCCGAGTGCAATCCAAAACAGGTTAGTTCTCTGCATAGATATCCCCAACTAAATTGATGTGTGAGTCAATCAAGAAACTTGTGACTCCCCCATTTACCACATATTTTTTAATATGTTTGGTTTTCCGTGCCAAGTAACATTTCGTTACATCCAGCACTAGTGGTCATAAAACGAATTGGGTGTGTACTCCCTCAGTCAAAAATGGAAAAAAAATGAATTTCTTTTTGCCATCTTGATAGGGGGTCTAGGAGATCTTATTTTGTTATTGATATCAAATAGTTAGAAGGCTTTTTGTTTTTTCAAAAATGCCTTCATATCTGTTAGATCTACATAATTTGGTACTATTCTTCCTACAATGTGAGCGCTGAAGTCCGTTTCGGTTAATCACCTGATTATATTCCTGCATGCACTATAATGTGGCATTTGGAGAACTAATCGTGGAAGGAGCGAGATGAATATTGTCCGCCTTGTCGGGGGTGAATTAGCCTACGGCGAACAGAAGTTATTCAGCGACGCTTCATTTGTTTTACAAGCTGGTGAAAAAGTGGCTTTGATCGGGCGCAACGGTATTGGTAAGTCAACACTGCTTAAGCTGTTGCAGGGAGACATCGCTTTAGATGATGGTGATCTTTGGATACAGCAGGGCTTGCGTATTGCGGCATTGCACCAAAGTGTTCCTGAAATGCCGGATCAGACCGTCTTTGACGTCGTAAAAAGCGGTATTCTGGCCGAATATGAGAAGGCGTCTGAAGACGAAGATACCGACTGGAGCGTAGATCACAAGGTCGACAGAATCGTTGATATGTTGGGGTTGCCGGCTCAACAACTGATGAGTGAATGTTCCGGCGGCATGCAGCGTCGGGCCATGCTTGGGCAAACATTGGTTGCTGATGCTGATTTATTGCTGTTAGATGAGCCGACCAACCACTTGGAAATTGCGGCCATAGACAAGCTGCAAGACCTCCTTGTATCCACGACCACTACCCTTGTGATGGTGAGCCACGACCGGGCCTTAGTCGACAAAGTTGCCAGTCGAATTGTTGAGCTTGATAGAGGTACTTTGACAAGCTTTCCAGGGAACTATCAAGCCTATCTGCAGCGTAAGCAACACGATCTAGAGGTTGAGGCGACGGCAAATCGGAAGTTTGATCGCAATCTTGCCCAGGAAGAAAGCTGGATTCGTCAGGGTATCAAAGCCAGGCGAACTCGAAATGAAGGTCGCGTTCGACGCTTGCAATCGCTTCGGAAAGAACGCGCAGCACGGGTATCGAAACAAGGCAAAGTACAGTTGTCAGTCGACGGTGGGCAACAATCTGGAAACATAGTGGCCAAATTGGAAGATGTTTCCTTTGCCTACCCCACACCGGATGATACCGCACCTCTCATCAGCAATTTTTCGACGTTAATCTCACGCGGAGACCGGGTAGGCATTATCGGCGCGAATGGCTGCGGTAAAAGTACTCTCATTCGTCTGATTTTAGGTGAACTGCAACCGGCGTCTGGACAGGTGACGTTGGGAACAAAACTTCACACAGCTTACTTTGATCAACAGCGCACATTGTTAGATGAAAACACTACCGTTCGTGAAAATGTTAGCCCAGGCTCGGATTTTGTGGAAGTGGGTGGGCGCAGAAAACATGTGGTCGGATATTTAGCAGACTTTTTGTTCCCATCGAGTTACATGAATATGCCTATGGCAAAGCTGTCAGGTGGAGAAAAAAATCGATTACTCATGGCAAAATTGTTGGCTCATCCAGCGAATCTTTTAGTGTTGGATGAGCCAACCAACGATCTTGATGTGGAAACTCTGGAGCTGTTTGAAGAATTGTTAGGTGAGTTTGAAGGCACGACAGAGCATTTCTAGATGCGGTGGTGACCAGTACCATAGTGTTTGAAGGTGTTGGAAAGGAGGGGCAAATTCAAGAATACGTTGGGGGGTATTCCGATTGGCTACGTCAAGCCAAGGTTGCACCGACAACAAAGTCTCAGCAAAGTAGCGTGGCCAGCGAACGTGGTTCAGAAAAGACGAAACTCAACACTGAGAAGAGGCTTGGCTACAAAGAGCAGCGTGAGCTAAACAAGCTACCGACCAAGATAGAAACTTTAGAAACGCAACAGCAACAATTGCAGGATGCCATCTCTAGCGTTGATTTTTATCAGCAAGAAGAATCTTCGATAAAACTCACCCTGAACCAGTTGCAAACCCTCGACGAAAAGATCGAAGCAGCCTACGCGCGTTGGGAAAGTCTAAGCGAACGTGATACAGGGTAGAGTGCGAGAGTAAAAATTTATAGTTGATTACGTGAAAGGAAGCCGCATATGAGTCGCCCAAGAATGTTGGTCGTCGATGATGATGATGGAGTAAGAATCGTCACCAGTGAAATGTTGAGTCGCATGGATTGTGATGTCGAAGTTGTTAGTAGTGGCAAAGAAGCATTAGCTAGTGTTAAAGATGGCGTGTTTGACCTAATTTTTCTTGATGTTGGTATGCCTGTGATGACAGGCATTGAGGTATACAGATTGATTCGAATTGATTTCCCAGCACAGAAAATTGTGTTCATGACAGGTTACACAGAAGAAGAACTGTCTGATTTACAAAATCCCAATACATGGATATTGGCAAAGCCGTTTACCTTAAAAGGTCTTAGCAATACTCTCGCTGACGTGTTGTCCTAACTGAATAAAGTGATGAACTCTCCAGTTGGTCAGAACCATCGCGGATGGTTAATGGTGGGCGCGATGTTGCTGGTGCAGACGATCAGTTCTGGCATTGGCTTTTACAACATGTCTGTCTACATCAACGAATTTGCCAAACTTCTAGATCATTCTGTTGCCGATATTTCTTTTGCCGTGAGCTTGTTTTTCGTCACGGGTGGTGTGGCAGGAGTTTATGTCGCAAGACTCATTGATCGCGTTGATGTGCGATGGATAATGGCGACAGGTACGGTTATTTGCGGCATTTCCTTATATTGGATTGGGCAGATTCAACACCTATGGCAGTTGTATGTGTTGTTTGTGCTTTTTGGGGTGGGCAATGCGGGTGTTTCACTGGTTATCACCACCACCTTGATAACGCGTTGGTTTCCAGGCCGGAATCGCTCGGTTGCCTTGTCGATCTCTTCTACTGGCTTGTCCTTGGGTGGGGTGCTAATAACGCCAATTACAGCACGTCTGTTCAATTCAACTTCCGTGGCAGAGACCATGCCTATGTTGGCGCTGGTGTTTATGGTGTTCATTTTGTCGTACGGCTGCCGGGCAGCGTTGCACAGAGCAAGGCGACTGCTGGTGGTGAGGAGTGGACGTATCGTTGCGCCATTCGAACCCGCTTCTTTGTTCTTTTAGCCATAGGATATATGTTGTGTATGGGTGCTCAGGTCGGAGGTATCGCGCACATTTATAGTCGAGTTGAAGGTGTATCAGATTTTGCCACCGCCGCGCTTGCGGTGCAGGTATTGTCTGTTTGTAGTATTTGTGGTCGCTTCATCGGCGGAATTGCCCTGTTGTGGCTGCCTTTGCGCGGATTTACACTGGTGATGTTGGTGATTCAGATGGTGGGGCTTGGTTGTATTGGCTATGCGAGCACGCCAGTGATGGCCATTGTTGGAGCAGGAATTTTGGGGTTGAGTGTAGGCAACTTGTTAATGCTGCAGCCGCTATGGTTGGCAGATGCTTTTCCCGGATCGCAGTACCCGCGGGTATTTGCTTTGGCCCATGCGCTATCGGTGTTTGGAGTTGCATGTGGACCATTTTTTATGGGCTTGGCTTTTGATACGGCAAACTACCTTGTGGCCTATGCTGGTGCGATGATCATGTCGATGTTTGCATGGGTCATAATAGCCTTTGCAGGTTCAGGGCCGCCTCGCAACGAGTTGAGGGTCTAATAATTCGAAAGTTCAGTAGGTTGTGTATGTTGAAAAGATGGTTAATGGTAGCGTTCGCGCTGCTAAGTATGGGTGGGGTGCATGCTGCCTTGCCGCTGGGTATGTTTGACAACAACCAAGTACCTAGCTTGGCGGATATGTTGGAGCGGGTGAACCCAGCCATCGTCAATATTGCCACCAGTGCTCGCCCCAATGATCCTCTCTACGAACATCCTTTCTTTCGTAGATTCTTCAGAGCACCACGAGGGCGTACACGTAGTGCGGGTTCTGGCGTAATTGTTGATTCGACCAATGGCTATATTGTCACCAACAATCATGTTGTTGAAGGCGCAGATCAAATAGAGGTCGGGTTAGCTGATGGGCGTGCGTTGACTGCTACGTTGGTTGGCCGCGATCCTCACGTTGACCTGGCGGTTCTAAAGGTTGACCCGGGAAATTTACATCAAGTTGAGTTTGGAAACAGTGCAGAGCTACGTGTGGGCGATTTTGTTGTTGCGATTGGCAATCCATTTAATCTAAAACAAACCGTTACCAGCGGCATTGTCAGTGCACTAGGTCGTAATGGCTTAGGCATTGAAGGATATGAGGACTTCATTCAAACCGATGCTTCAATTAACCCGGGTAATTCCGGCGGTGCACTGGTTGATCTGCGTGGCGCATTGGTGGGCATTAACACAGCCATAATTGCCCCAAGTGGAGGCAATGTGGGAATCGGCTTTGCCATTCCCGCAAACATGGTGGCCGCCATTATGGGTCAACTCATTGAACATGGGGAAGTACGCCGAGGCATTGTGGGCGTGACGGTTCAACAGCTTCATCCGGATCTTGCCAAAGCATTTAATGTGGAGCCTCGAGAAGGGGTGATTGTGACCCGGGTGGAGCGGGGTAGCCCGGCCGAATCAGCAGGGCTAGAGCAAGAGGATATCATTGTTCGATTGGGTAAGCGTATTATTCGATCGCCAGCCGATTTCCACAATCAAGCTGCCGTCATGTTCATCGGCGATTCAGTCGAAGTAGAAATTGTTCGTCGCGGCGGTAGGCAAACGTTAGATTTCGAGATCACCGAAGCCAGTCAACAGCGCATCTCTGGTAGGCAACTCGATCCACGTTTGGTGGGGCTGGATCTAGAGAATTTTTGGAACTCGGACGAGCCAGGAAGAATGAGTTCTGGAGTTCTTGCCACGCGAGTGGACCCACGCAGCAAACCCTATGCCTATGGATTAAGGGCCGGAGATGTGGTCGTGGGCGCAAATGGTCGTACGGTTGGTGACATTTCCGAACTGCGTGACGCACTTTTGCTCGACTCACGACGAATAGTCCTACAAGTTTATCGCAGCGGTGATTTTGGTAGCATCGTTATTCGTTGAGCATTTGGCAACGGTAGCGTCAACTAGGACCTCGCCGGTCCCTAGTTGACGCTCATGTGCTCTCGTGTGCCCTCGTGTACTACAGACTGTCGATCCAATCACCCACCACTGATACGGCGAGGTCATCAACCACATGGCTCGCTATTGGCGGCATACGATTGTTGTCAGTTCGGC
>QIGT01000107.1 GCA_003230835.1 Gammaproteobacteria bacterium | reverse complement strand
ACTTCCATTTCCACAATACGCGTGATTTTGACCTCACCAATTTGCCATCGATTCATCTTGATTCCCTTGCGTGCCCAAGAACCACATCAAAGCATAAACCAAGCTGCTTCTTCTAGGGTTTCTGGTATGGTTCCTCATGCCAAATTAAGAGGATTAGGTCATGGGTATCGTTGATGTGGTGTCTACGTTGATGCAAGTGCCGGTATTGCTAAAGCTGAAGAAAGCGATGGTACCGAAACCAGATGAGACAACCGACTGCTTTGGTGCTCGAGTGGAAGCGAACGCGGAAAAATTTGGGCACCGCTCAGCAATCGTATTTGAAGGCACAGAGGTGACTTGGGCAGAATTTAACGCCCTGGCCAACCAATATGCGCATCAACTTCAAACCGAAGGCATAACACGAGGCGACACTGTCAGTGTCATCATGGAAAACCGCATAGAGTTTTTGGCGATACTGGTAGGGCTCAACAAACTCGGGGCAGTTGCCGGCCTCATCAACACAAATTTACGCGGGCGACCATTGAGTCACTGCATCACCATTACTCATTCAAAGGCGTGCATCTTTGGGAGCGAACTCAGCCACGCACTGGAAGAAGTTAAAAGTGAGTTAACTCTGGTCGAAGGCCAAGACTACTTTGTTGTTCCCGACAGCAGCCCAGACCATCGCAATACTCCCCTACCCAATTGGGCAAAAAATCTAAGCGAGTTCGACGACGAGTCTAGCAAAGACAACCCGGTAAGCACTGGCGATATCACAATCGCCGAAACCGCCCTGTACATTTTTACCTCAGGCACAACAGGGCTACCAAAGGCTGCCGTACTTTCGAATCGACGCTATCTCGGCGCAGGCGATATGTCTGCAGTTGCTGGTCTCAAGATCTCCGAAAAAGATCGAATCTATCTATGCCTACCTTTGTACCATGGCACTGGCTTGATGGTTGGGGCAGGCGCTGCAATTTCTTCTGGTGCCAGTATGTTTATTCGTCGCAAGTTTTCAGTCAGTAAATTTTTACCCGAAGTGCGGCAATATAATTGCACGGCATTCATCTACATCGGCGAGCTTTGCCGATACTTGGCTAATTCACCCGCAGATCCACAGGACAACAAAAATCCATTACGAACCATGCTTGGCAATGGGCTGCGCCCTGATGTATGGCTCGACTTCAAGCAGCGATTCGGTATTAAGCGCATTGCTGAATTTTACGGTGCATCCGAAGGCAACGTGTCCTTCGCAAACCTCTTGAACAAAGATTGCACAGTAGGTATGACCGCCTCAGAAGTCACGTTGGTGCAGTATGATGTTCATGCCGATGAGATCATTCGAGACGACAAAGGCTTCTGTATTCCGGTGGCAGATGGCGAACCCGGTCTACTATTGGGCAAAATTACGGGTCGTGCGGTCTTCGAAGGTTACACTGATCCAGAAGCGACAGAAAAGAAGGTCATTCGTAACGCCTTAGAACAAGGCGATGCATGGTTCAATTCTGGCGACCTCATGCAAACCGTAAAAGTGGGTTTCACCCTAGGTTATCCCCACTATCAATTTGTTGACCGCGTCGGTGATACGTTTAGATGGAAATCTGAAAATGTATCCACCAACGAAGTGGGCGAAATAATTAACGGTTTCCATGAAGTAAAGTTCTGCAATATCTATGGTGTAGAGATACCTGGCGCAGATGGTAAGGCGGGAATGGCCGCAATCACCTTGAACGAAGATGTTGCAACCCTCGACCTTAAAGCCTTCGCGGCATTCGTAAAAAAGGAGCTGCCCGCATACGCTGTGCCTGTTTTCTTACGGCTACAGGAAGCGATCGATGTCACCGGTACATTCAAGATGGTTAAAGGTGATCTGCGCAAAGAAGCGTACTTTATCGACCAATTCACTGACCCGGTATTTGTGGTGAAAAGTGGCGAAACCGAATATTCCTTACTGGATACAGACTACGTAGAGACTATTCGAGCTGGGGCAGCTTGTTTATGAGTACAAATCGAAAATAGCTTTTTTGGGGGGGGAGGGGTCCACCGCAGCCTAGCACGGGAGGGAGCGATATCCCGTAAGGGAGCGAATAACTGCGGCGACCCTGGCGAGTACTGTCTAACTTCTCTCACCATGCCCCCACTTTAGCGCACGCGAATGAACCCAAACTGAACACTTTACGCAGTTTTTAAAATTCTTCAAAAAGACAATTGTAGACGCCTTAGAGGTAGGTTATACACTGAGCTTCAAGGCATAGGAGATAGAGGAACAGTTGGCGGTGAAATCATGAAAAAGGTTGTCCTCCTAGATCTAGGTAATGTCGTTTTGGGGATAGATTTCAGACGCGTGTTTGCAAGCTGGGCAAAATCTGCCCAAATAGACGAGCAAATATTCCATGACCGATGGCGGCTAGACTCATTTTATAAGCAACATGAGGTCGGCGAGATAAACTTTGCAGAATATGCCGCTTCTCTATCTGATCTTTTCCAAGTAACCCTCACTGAGGCGCAATGGCGCAAAGGTTGGAACGATCTATGGACTAGCCCATTTGCGCAAGTGGTTGAACTGTTACCACGCATCGCCAATGCCTATGAGCTGTTTGCGTTCACCAACACCAATCAAACTCATGCAGAACACTTTACTAGCCACTACCCAGAGGCTTTAGAAAACTTCTCGCACATATTTTTCTCATCGAAAATTGGCCATCGCAAGCCTGACCCCACAGCATACGAATTCGTTTGCCGTGAGATGAAGCGGCCACCACAACAGGTCGTGTTTCTAGATGATACCTTGGAAAATATTGCAGGCGCACTGCACGTTGGTATGGATGCCCGCCACGTTGATTCGGAAGCTAACGTAGCCCAACAACTACGAACCCTATTGGCTCACGTCTAACCCTTCAAGCGCGCCTTCCTCGCGCCAATCCTCCAACAATTTAAAAAAGGCATTGGGGCCAGCACCGTAAGGGACATTTTGTTGAGAGCGATCAGACACCTTACCTTCATTGTTGTAATACCCGGGCGTGCAGTCAGCAAGAAATTTTTCGTTCATGCGAGCCATGCTCACAATAGTTTCAACCCACTGCGCTTCGGCCTCTTTACTGGCTTCAACTACTTGATGGTTTTCATCTAGACATCGGTTGATAATATAGGCGATGTTTTTTGCCTGCTCATTCAACGTATGAGGATAGTTGGCAGTAAACGCAGTTTGCAATATACCCATCATAAAACTGTTAGGAAAACCGTGGCTGTGTAAGCCGTGCAAAGTACGCGCACCGTCTTGCCAATGCTCACTGAGGCTAAGCCCATCTTTCCCGTAAGTTTCATACCCGCATCTGCGAGCGTATTCAGTGCCTACTTCAAATCCTGTACTGAATATGATGCAGTCGAGTTCGTACTCAACACCGTTCGCGACAACACCTTTCTCAGTAATGTGTTCTATACCTTTCCCGCCGGTATCGACCAAAGTTACATTCTCACGATTGAAGGTCGGCAAATAGTCATCGTGGAAACAAGGCCGTTTGCAAAATTGGCGATAGTACGGTTTAAGGTACTCTGCGGTGTTACCATCTTTAACAGTTTTATCAACACGACTGCGAATCTGTTCCATTTTTTGAAAGTCTGCCAGTTCCATCTTTTCCATAAGCTGCTCAAAAGATAGCTCTGCTCCCCCTTCACTTTGAACCATTACCAACAGGTTACGAATAATTTCCGTCCACCCATCATTCACAAGATCTTTATCTGCAATACCACCAGATACCAGGGTATTGAAGTTGTCCATGCGGTCCTGATGCCAGTTTGGTTCAAGACTTTCAACCCAATCTGTGGGGGTCGAACGATCATTGCGTTCATCAATGGATGACGGTGTACGCTGAAATACAAATAACTCTTTTGCACCTTCACCTAGATGAGGTACACACTGCACCGCAGTTGCACCTGTGCCAATTATGCCCACTCGCTTGTTCTTCAAACCGGTCAGGTTACCTTTGGCGTCACCGCCAGTGTACCCATAGTCCCAACGACTGGTGTGAAAGGTATGACCTTTATAGCTATCTATGCCTTCGATGCCGGGAAGCTTGGGTCGGTTCAGTGGCCCGTTAGATGAAATCACAAAGCGTGCCTTCATCGCATCGCCCTGATTAGTGCGAACAAGCCAACGGCAGCTGTCCTCATTCCAGCGCAGTTCCTGTACTTCCGTTTGAAAACAAACGTCATCATACAGATCCCACTGTTCAGCAATTTTCTGGCTATAAGCCAGAATGTCTGCACCTTCAACATACTTCTTTGGTGGCATGTAGCCGGTTTCTTCAAGTAAGGGAAGGTACACATAGGACTCTATGTCGCAAGCAGCGCCAGGATAGCGATTCCAGTACCAAGTACCCCCAAACTCGCTCGCCTTTTCGATCATACGGATACTTTTAATCCCCAACTGGCGCAACCTCACGCCGGTCAGCAAACCACCAAAGCCGCCACCGATAATTACTACATCAATCTCGTCAGAGAGCGGCGCGCGTTTAGCCGCATTGTCGACATAGGGATCTTCTATGTAGTGGCTGAACTGGCCCTTCACTTCTAGGTACTGTTCATTGCCATCATCGCGCAGGCGCTTATCACGCTCTTGATCGTACTTACGGCGCAACGCATCCGGGTCAAAACCTAAATCAGCAGGGGTTTGGCTGACTAATTCCGCACACATTTTATTACCTCATCTTGCTTGCCTAGCTTTGAGAGAGTTAACTATATCAAAGTAGTCTACCAACTTAAACACCAAGAACAGCAACCTAGACTGGCACCTTATGCAACAATATAGGCTTAATCTAAGGCACGACATAGGTCAGTTAATTTACGGCATGTCATTGAAAACATGGAGAAATCTTGCGATATTCCTTGTTGGGTATCCTCAATTAAACGCCGCCAGCTGGTGGCAAAGTGCGCATGCCGCTGCAACCATTGTTCAACACCACAGCCACCATCCGGTGATTGATCGTCGAGTGATCGGGCAGCCAACATGCCTTGGTGCGTGGTCACATCATCGAGTAAAGAATCCCTTTCCATTGCCTGCCAATGATTGGCTGTAGGAAGCTGCAACAATTGGGCAGTAAGCCAGTCAAGCTGCAACAAGTTACCCAAAATGGAATATTGATGAGCGATATCTTGGGGGTCTTTGCCGTATCGTTGCGCCGCAGCAGCAATAGGTAGTGCAACTGCCATCACCGCTGCATTTACATTTCTTTCTGCTAAATCTCTGCTTACGCCCAAACTAACCAACTCACCGACCCGTTGTTCCCATCGCTCAGCGGCAACCTTGCCCATCATTTCTAAGCGCAGTGGTTGCAAACATTCAACCACTGCGGAAAACTCTTGAACGGTTTCTTCAATACTGTCTACGCTACGGCGATGGCGTAGAAACCACCGCGTTACCCGTCGTCCAAGCCCGACAATTTCCATCACCATATCGAGTTTGGTCAGCGCAAGAATCTGCTGATCATTAATTTCTTGCTGATGCTCACGCAGACGAAAACTCGCCGCCGCTACCAAATAGGCTCGGCAAATCTCTGTCACCGAAGCCCCTACCAGCTCCATCATGTGCGCGACAAAACTGATACCCATATGGTGTACCAAGTCATTCGCAAGTTGTGTGGCTATGATTTCTTCGCGCAAGCGATGTTGTCTCATCATATCCGGGTAACGCTCAGACAACACAGCAGGAAATGCAGAGCTCAGTGCATGCAGGATGTGTGCATCATTGTCGCCCCGCACACCTAGATAGTTTTGTTTGATATGTGACTTTGAATAGGCTAGAAGTACAGCAAGCTCTGGCCTAGTGAGTTGGCCACCGCGAAGAAACCGTTCGGTTAACTCATCATCTGACGGCAACCCTTCGAGTTCACGATCTAAACCTTGGTCACTTTCAAGCATAGAAATCAGGCGACGATACTCATCATGCCGGGTTAAGGAATGCCGTTCCGCAATACTTATCGCTTGGGCTTGATGAAAACTATTTGCCAACACTAATGACGTCACATCGTCCGTCATTTCTTCCAGTAGCGCATTACGGTACTTTACAGTGAGTTCACCCTGGGCAACTAACTCGTTTAACAACACCTTAATATTAACTTCATGGTCTGAGCAATCTACTCCCGCAGAGTTGTCGATGAAATCGGTATTCATTCGTCCATCGGTCAAGCTGTAGCTGACTCGACCCAGTTGAGTGACACCCAAATTGCCACCCTCACCAAACACCTTGCAACGCAATTGACCGGCGCTCACCCGCAAATGATCGTTGCTGCGATCACCCACATCATCATCCGATTCGCCCTCATCCTTCACGTAGGTACCAATGCCTCCATTCCAGATCAGACCCACTGGAGCTTTTAGAATTTCGTGGATGAGTTCGTCTGGCGCGCACGCTGCAACGGCAATATCTAATCGCTCTCGCATCTGCTCGGAAATAGGGATGGATTTTACAGTCCGGGAAAACACCCCTCCTCCACTTGAGATTAAACCCTCGTCGTAATCACTCCAGCTAGATTGTTTCAACCCAAACAGTCGTTGCCGTTCCGCATAACTACGACTCGGGTCAGGATTAGGGTCGATGAAGATGTGCAAATGATTGAAAGCAGCAAC
>QIGT01000275.1 GCA_003230835.1 Gammaproteobacteria bacterium | reverse complement strand
CCTTTTGCTGTCACCTCGCACATTACCCAGTCTCTCGCGCCGTTGCCAAATATCTGATTTGGGTCGGCACCATCTTCCAGCAACGATTCGAATTTTCTTAAATTATCGCCGCGCACCGCTTTCAGCAGAGCTTTGTCTTTTACGGATGCTTCACCCACAAGACCCCCCGGGTCCTGCGTCATGCTTGTCACTGCGAGTGTCAGCCCAATGGTGCTCAGAGCGAGCACAAATATTTTGATAGTTCCTGCCTTCATTACGTGCACCTATATTCGCTTCGATGGGCAGCCAAGTTCTGCTGGCAACTCTACCACCACTGCAAACCCAAACTTCTGATAATCAATGGAAATAGAGTTTAAATTACTTATCCTCAAATTCTCTTCGGGAAAATTTTTCCGGGGGGAGACAAAACCGTTCCTGGATTTGTTGGAAAAGGACAATTGGGGAGATTAGGCTCGTGAATAGGGGAATATGAAATTGGCTTATGATGTTTCAAACTGGCAGGGCAAAGAGCAGCCTGAACGCATTGTGCTGGACGGTGCGGCTTGAACCGTTTAGTGCAGCGCGCCATGGCGACGAACGGCCTCAGATGAGTGTTCTATCCGCAGTCAAAGTTATTTGGTAACGGACATTGTACCGCTAATACACTTCTCATCATCCAATCCATTGGTTTTACATTCCGAATATTGAACCGTGAACTGGCGCTCATTTTTCACGGGTGTCCACTGCCATGACAATCTCCAATCATGTCCACTATCGTCTTTTCTCACTGCCCGTGCATCACCAGAACAATCTGGGTTTTCTGTATAGCTGAACGTTCCCTCCGCGCTGATTGCGCTAAACGTTTCAGTCCCGTCATCAGCGCGCAACCATTCGCCCCTATATCGCCCTTGCGCCGGGGAAAATGTTTCTAACCTCAATCCATCAAGGTCGCGATTGGCAATATATATTTTTGCGCGCGTGCTGTCTGAATATTGAGCCGTGTAGCTCAGAGCACTGTCTTCACGGGAAAAATTATCCAGCTGTAATGTGCCTTTATACATGCGCCGCACTATTGCGCAATTATCTTGCTCATAGGATTGAATATCACAAACACCGAGGAGATAACGCGGCGCGAGGTCTTGCCCGCTCATAAACACCAATTGGTTTAAAATGGCTATTTGTCGGCGCACGAGAGTATCTGCCTCAAGGTCATAAACACCTTCGTCCGTAACTTTGGGCGCAAGCGCCTGTGACTCTTTTACGAGCTTTTTGTTCAAAGCTTGGATAATAGGATAATGCGGCGCATCAAGGCCGGGATATGTTTCCAATTGCCCAAACCTGTAATTCTCTTCGTTGCAGGCGCGGTTGACTGGCCGATCATCTGAAATCAACCAAGCTTGCCGGTCCTCACCCTTATCCCGACCTGGAGCAGTTTTGGTGAGAGTTTCAGAGCTTTTGCTGGCCAATTCTTGATCGGAACCATCTGAGTTCTCTGCCGGGCTGCAAGCCGTCAGGAATGCAGCGATAAAGCCAAAAATTATAGAATATTTCATGGGTACCTCTTTGTGTTTCGCAGCTTCTTAGAACAGACCAGCATAGGGTTTGACTACAAAGTTACAGAAATGCCAATCATACCCCTGGACTAATATTCGGGGGGCACTCCAGGGGTATCAAACAGAGTGTTAAAGATTCCTCGATAACGCCTCATACGATTTATCTAACTGCTTGCGTCCTTTGCCAGAGACAGAGAAAACCTCTATAGCTTCTCGCAGTCTTGCACGACTGATACTCGACCCCAAAAACACCATAGAATCGAATAGGTCTAGTGTCACTGGCCGACCGCCAATGCCTACAAACAATGGAAACAGGAAGTCTCTAAACTTCATCTCCATGGCCTCAGCCAGCGATTGGCACAAAACAAACAAATCATCGCGAGCCCATGTTGTGTGCTGCTCTAAAGCCGCGCCTACATGATGCAGGACCCGAACTACTTCTTCCGGCCCAAGCTTGTTATGCGTGAAATCTTCTTCCGTCAGGGTCTTTCGCGTACCGACAAGGTAGTCGACCAAGGGTGCCAGCTCAGACAATCTCTCTACCCTGGGCTGTACCAGTGGTATCAGCTGGGACAAGTGGTCTTGGTTTAAAACGAAATCGACTACCCTTTGAGAAAAGTCTTGCGCTGACAGCGCGCGTATATACTGGCCGTTTAACCAACGCAGTTTTGTTTGATCAAATATAGGCCCTCGAACCGATATGCGACTGACGTCAAACGCTTGGGCCATCTCATCTTTGCTAAATATTTCTCGCTCATCGGGCATCGACCATCCCATCAATGCCAGGTAGTTCAGCAGCGCCTCAGGCAAGAACCCGTCATCCCGATAGTAGGTGATGCTGGTGGGATTTTTACGTTTGGAAAGTTTGCTTTGATCGGGATTACGCAGCAACGGCAAATGCACCATCTTGGGCATGGGCCAGCCGAAATACTCAAACAATAACTTATGTTTCGGAACCGAATTTATCCACTCTTCACCCCGAAGAATGTGGGTGATTTTCATTAAATGATCATCGACTACGACAGCAAAGTGATAGGTCGGCATGCCATCGGCTTTGATCAGCACCTGCATGTCCACTTGTTCGTAAGGAATGCTCACTTCGCCGCGTAGCTCATCGACAAATACACATCGACCTTCGCTCGGTACTTTCATACGAATCACATGAGGTTCTCCAGCGGATACTTTTTCCGCCACTTCCTCCACACTTAGATTTAGGCAAAATCCGTCGTAACGTGTGGTTTCTTTGCGTTTTTGTTGGGCTTGGCGTACTTCGTCTAAACGCAGTTTACTGCAAAAACATTGGAACACATGGCCAGCATCAAGCAGATGGTTAATGTGCTCGCGATATATTTCACGCCGCTCACTTTGTCGGTAGGGCCCATATTGTCCCCCAACATCAGGGCCTTCAGACCACTCCAGCCCCAGCCATCTAAGGGATTCGAATATCACTGCTTCCGACTCTGAGCTGCTACGTGCTGCATCAGTATCTTCGATACGCAAGATGAACTCACCACCGTGATGCCGAGCGAAAGCCCAATTGAACAAGGCCATGTAGGCTGTGCCCACGTGTGGGTCACCAGTCGGCGAAGGTGCGATCCGGGTGCGAACGTTCATGTTGATAATGACCTAAGCGATTGTTCAGTGGATCAGAAGCCCATTTTCACAACGTCTTGAGGAATCAACGGGTAAGAAATTCCAGCCCAACGTTGCACCACACGCACCACCTGGCAGGCGTAGCCAAACTCGTTATCGTACCAAACGTACAGTACCACTCGATTGTCATTCACGATGGTGGCATCGCCATCAACGATGCAAGCGTGGCGATTACCTACCAGATCAGTAGAAACGATATCCGGAGAGGTAGTGAAGTCAATTTGGCGTTGCAAGCTACTATGTAAACTTACGTCGCGTAAATAACGGCCCAACTCTGCATCGTCGGTAGAACGACCCAAAGTCAAATTCAATATGGCCAATGACACGTTGGGGGTTGGTACGCGAATCGCGTTGCCGGTTAACTTACCGCCGAGTTCTGGCAACAAGCGAACAACGGCATTAGTAGCACCTGTTTCGGTAATGACCATGTTCAGCGGCGCCCCGCGACCGCGGCGATTCTTGCTGTGGTAGTTATCGGTCAAGTTTTGATCGTTGGTGTAGGAGTGCACGGTTTCCATGTGGCCGTTGACAATCTCAAACTCATCATGCATAGCCTTTAAGATCGGCACAATGGCATTGGTGGTACAACTGGCCGCTGCGATGACTTTATCGTCACCCTCCAATTCATGCGAATTCACTCCGGACACGATATTTTTCATCGAACCCTTGCCAGGTGCTGTCAGAATAACCTTAGCCGCACCGTTAGATTTAAGATGCTCGTTCAAGGCTTCTTGGTCACGCCAAGCACCCGTGTTGTCGATGATGATGGCGTTCTTAATACCATAAGATTCGTAGTCAATAGTGGATCGGTCACTGGCATAGATCACACGTATGACGTTGCCGTTAGCAATGATGCATTCGTTTTCTTCATCGACCCGTATGGTACCCTGAAAGCTGCCATGCACCGAATCTCGGCGCAACAAACTTGCCCGCTTAATCAAGTCGTCATCATTAGCTTTACGCACCACAATGGCACGCAACCGAAGCTGGTGACCGCTGCCAGTTTTTTCAACCAGCAGGCGGGTTAATAGGCGGCCGATACGGCCAAATCCGTAGAGAACAATATCTTGAGGTTCTGGGATGGGCGGCACATGACGACCGATGACTTCGTTACATTCACGTCGTACAAAATCTTCAACACCGGCATCAGAATTGGCAGCTTCTTCCATATATTTGATGGTCAACTTGCCCACATCTACATGGCAGGGTCCCAGGTCTAGTCTCGACATCGCTTCAAGAATAGGAAAACTCTCGAATTCCGACAGTTCATTTTGGGCGATTTGACGAACATAGCGATGAGTTTTCATGAGCTGGGTCACGCTTTGATTGTACATCGCGCGACCATAACAATAGGCCACCACGTTACTTCGGTACAACCGGCCGATAAGCGGGATCATCGCTTCAGCTAAAGCTTCTCGTTCCTTCCAATCGGGAAAATAATCATCAAGACTAGCTAGTGCCACGTCATATCCTCTTGTTTAACGGGCGCCATTATAGATAGTGTGCGCCGTAGAGCTAGCGGTAACTCTCATTTATCGAAGCTAGGGCTGAATTTCCGGGACAGAGTTCTAATTCGCCCATCTCATTTAGCGGTTGCGCCACCGTTCTAAGAATGTCGTGGCAGTCGGTTGCATCAGGATCTACGTACAATAAACCAGTGACAACTTCACCCTGCTCTTTACGGCGTTGTACATAGTTGAGTGCACCTACTCGATCATGTGGATCATAGTTTTCATCTAACTTATACATGCGCAGAATGGTGCCATCTGGCATATTGATGTCTTCGACTGTACCCGGTTGGTAGTCGGCGGTAATTTCTTCATGTTCCGCGATAAAATCAGCGTTCACCACGTTCTGCCCAAACTTGCGTATGTACTCATAACTTTTGGTTGAACCGTCATGATTATTGAAAGCAACACAAGGAGACACAACATCGATAAAGGCCATGCCTTTATGATGCAAAGCAGCTTTAAGTAAGGGTACCAACTGTGATTTATCGCCTGAGAAACTTCGCGCCACAAAACTCGCGCCAATTTGGAGGGCCATGCTTGCCAGATCAATAGGTTCATAGAGGTTTGGCACACCTTTTTTAGACGTTGAACCCTTATCATTGGTAGCCGAAAACTGCCCCTTGGTGAGACCATAGGTGCCGTTGTTATCCACGATATAGAGCATATTTATGCGCCGACGGACAATATGCGCAAATTGCCCCATGCCTATGGATGCGCTGTCACCATCGCCAGATACACCAATGCAATACAAATCTCGGTTGGCTAAGTTTGCGCCTGTAACCACACTCGGCATCCGACCATGAACCGAATTGAAGCCATGTGATTTATTCAGGAAGTAGCTTGGGGTCTTTGACGAGCAACCTATGCCAGACACCTTAGCAAAGCGATGCGGTGGTATCGATAATTCAGCACACGCCTGCACGATAGCCGCACTCACCGAATCATGGCCACAACCAGCACACAAGGTCGATATCGAACCTTCGTAATCTCGGCGCGTTAAACCTATTTCATTGAGGGGCAAGCGCGGATGATGAGCCTTTGGCTTGACTACAAATGTCATGATTGCACCTGGGTTAATCGGGGTAGTTTATTGGCTTGATAATATTCCAAGACTTCACCTTTGATGAATTCTGCGGATATCGACAGCCCGGCGTAGTAAGTAATGGAGATGAGATCCCGCGGATTATATTCTCCCTCGTTGATCAGCAACTTGCGCATTTGCCCATCGCGATTCTGTTCCACCACAAACACGAGTTCGTGTGACTCCATAAATGCGCGTACTTCTTCGCCGAAGGGAAAACTGCGCAGTCGACAAGTATCTAGTTGTATACCCTCTTCGACCAGCAAGTCTAACGCTTCAGGCATGGGCAATGTGGTGGTGCCAAAGTATAAAATGCCCACCTTGTTATCTTGTTGGGAGCTGTCTTGTTGGGAAATTTCTGCGACAGGTACCAAGGTAGATGCAGTTTGCCACTTTCTCAACAAGCGTTGCATATTGTGCACATAGGCCTCAGGCGATTCCGTATAGGCGGCAAACTCGTCTCGAGAAGTGCCGCGGGTAAAAAAAGCACCCTTTTCCGGGTGTGTTCCTGGATAGGTTCGATAGCCAATACCGTCTCCGTCAACATCTAAGTAGCGACCGAAGATTTCAGTATTGTCGAGGTCCTGGGCATTGAGAACTTTACCGCGATCATATTTTCGACCGTCATCCCATTCGAAGGGTTCGCTGAGATTGTCGTTCATGCCCAATTCAAGATCACTGAGCACGATAATAGGTGTTTGCAGTCGGTCCGCCAGGTCTAAGGCAAGGGCTGCGAAATCAAAGCACTCCTTGGCAGTGGCGGGAAACAGCAGAGGGTGTTTGGTATCTCCATGAGAGGCGTATGCTGCAGCCATGACGTCACTCTGCTGGGTGCGAGTGGGCATGCC